>DMJL01000212.1 GCA_003451785.1 Bacteroidales bacterium | reverse complement strand
TCATTATTCATTTTCGGTAGGATGCACCATTCCTTGCCGTATTGACAAAATAAATTGCAATGGAAAAATTTATCTCGAACCCGAAAATCCTTGGTATCAAGAAGGTGAATCCTACCATTTTTCTATAGTTGGCTACGGAAAACGCATAAGCATCACTGGGTTACCCGAAGCATACTACATCGTGCAAGACTTGGCTAATAGAAACTGGACGGTAAAGATGCACGAAGAACTATTTCCTGCAAAATTACACCAAAGTGTTTTTTGCCAAGTGGTTCGTATTAAAAAAGGCAAAATGTATCTTAGGTTGCACGGAATGGGGGAGCAGTCGAATCAATACTCTCAAGGTGCAACATATCCTTTTGCATTGTTGGGCGAGAGAGCCGATAAATCTTTAGGTATTTCGTTCTACATTCTGGAAGACTCGCAAGGAAACAGGTTTAGTGTAAAGAAAAAGTTTTTTGCAAAATATCGCTTCAAATCTGGTTCACAAATTAATTGCCGAGTAGATGGGTACAACGATGATGGTAGTATTTTTTTGGAACCTGAGCATCCCCATTATACCATTGGAAATGAATATGCTTTTGAAATTGCCGATAGGTTGGAGTATTGTTTTAAGGATGGTAGCCGCCAGAAATATTTGGTGTTGAAGGATTTTTTTGGCGAGGAAATCAAAATGGCTTTAGAAGAAGAAAGTGCAAATCAATGGGCTGATTTTAGTTCGGTTTTGTGTAGGATTATCCATATACGCAAAAGTCGAATTCAAGTAGAGCCTTTAAGCGGGTTGGTATAAACTGTTTGCGCATTGTAATTGGCTATTTAATGGTTAACCCCGTAATTAGATTATGTCCTAAACTTTTGTTAAGCATTGCCAGGATTTTTTCCTTGCTGTAGCTCAACTCTTGTTTTAGCACTGGAGAGCTTAGAAAAACCGTAAGATTTCCGTTTTTGAAAGTGAGTTTTGTTGTGTAGCGCGCAATTGTAACACCCATTTCCTTTTCCCAAAGATCGTTAAGTGTGCTTTCCAAAACCTTGTCTTCGATGTTGAGGTTTTTCAGCACGGTTTTCATAATTTCTCCAATGCTTTGTTGGTTGGTTTTGCGCATATTACTCTCAGTTTATTTTGCTGTAAAAATTGTGTAATTCTTAAATAATAACTGTTTTAGGATGGTTAAAGCAATCATTTAATTGCCATTATTTGGATAAAAGGATGAAGCGAGCTGGATATCTCCATTTTTCACTTGGTAGATGTGGCTTATGCCCGATAATTTTCCAAACAATGCATCGAGTCTGCCTGCGTTGGTATCGGTGATGAAAACTTGCCCAAATGTATCGTTATTAACCAATAGCATCAACTGTTCTACACGATTGTCGTCGAGCTTATCAAAAATGTCGTCGAATAGCAGAATAGGGCTAATGCCTTTCTTCTCTTTTGTAAAATTGTGTTGTGCCAACTTCAATGCTATGAGAAAAGTTTTCTGCTGTCCTTGGCTTCCAAATCGCTTTACTTGAACGCCGTGAATCTCAAACTGCAGGTCGTCTTTGTGAATGCCAACTGTGGTAAATTGCATTAGTCGGTCTTTTTGCCTAGCGTCTTTTAATTGTTGCAGGAAGTCTCCTTCGTGCAATGTGCTTTGGTAGTCTAAGCCAACTTTTTCGTTTTTGCCGGATAAAATTTCATGAAAATGATTGAAAACATTTACAAATTCTGCAAAAAATGTCTTTCGTTGTTCAAAAATATAATTTCCATGATACTCCAATTGCTGGTCATACACTTCTATGGTTGCATCGTCAAACTGCTTGCGCTCGCTTTGCAACTTCAAAAGGGCATTTCTTTGAAGCAGGGCTTTGTTGTATTGCAAAAGATGGGTGAGATAGATGCTGCTGTATTGTGCAATTACACCGTCTATAAATCTCCGCCGTTCTTCGCTGCCACCTTGAATTAAGTTTATGTCGCCCGGACTTATCAACACCAACGGATAATGGCCTATATGCTCACTAAGTTTATCGTATTCCTTTTTGTTGCGCTTAAAAACCTTCTTCTGATTGCGTTTCACGCCGCAATATAGCTCATCTGCGCTTCCATTCACCTGATAGATTCCCTTTATCAGGAAATAGTCATTATCGAAAAGAATGTTTTGCGAGTCAACAGGGTTGGAGAAGCTCTTACAAAACGATAAATAATAAATGGCTTCGAGTAGGTTAGTTTTTCCGGCTCCATTGTTGCCGGCAAAACAGTTAAATTTTGGTGAAAATGCAAGGTTTAACTCTCTGTAGTTCCTGAAATTAATGAGAGATATATGAGTAAGGTACATTGGGATCCGAGTTTCTACAAAGTTATCCAATTATGAACGATGAAATCATTCATTAGAATTAGATTTCCACAAAAATGGCTTGAAAATATGGGTGAAATCAAATAAGCAATTTATAGACGGAATTTTTTTTGCACTAAATTGCACAAAATTTTCATTTTTTTTTGTTTGCATGAACTTTGTAAAAAAATTGTGGTTTACTTTGTCGTTTAACTCACCTATACCAATACAATAATTATGGAGAATTTATTAATTTATTTAATTCCTATCTTAGGGGTAGTAGCATTAATTTTTGCATTTTTCAATGCGCGGTGGATAAATGCCCAACCCGAGGGTAATGGCAAAATGGTAAAGATTGCCAGATTTATATCCGATGGTGCTATGGCTTTTATTAAGGCGGAGTATAAAATTTTGTCTTTTTTTATTTTGGGTGTGGGCATTTTGCTGCTTGTATTAGCCGATCCCAATGCTTCATCACCTTTAGTGGCATTTTCTTTTGTTGCGGGTGCTGTTAGCTCTGGGTTGGCAGGCTATATCGGACTCAGGATTGCAACCAAGGCAAATGTGCGTACTACCCATGCAGCTCGCACAAGTCTCAATCAAGCACTTCGTGTGGCATTTGCTGGCGGTAGTGTAATGGGGCTTACCGTAGTGGGCTTGGGAGCTTTAGGCTTGGGTGCTTTGTTTATATTTTATGCCTACTTGTTTGGAGCGAATACTCCAGTAGAGGTTTCGAGAATATTGTCGGTCATCACAGGTTTTTCTTTTGGTGCTTCATCCATTGCCCTATTTGCAAGGGTGGGTGGTGGTATTTATACTAAAGCTGCCGATGTTGGTGCCGACCTTGTGGGAAAGGTTGAAGCAGGTATTCCGGAAGATCATCCATTGAATCCTGCAACCGTTGCCGACAATGTGGGCGACAATGTGGGTGATGTGGCAGGAATGGGTGCCGATTTGTTTGAGTCGTATGTTAGTTCCATTGTAGCAGCAATGGTATTGGGTACCGCCCTTATGACTGCTTCGTTTACAGATTTTTTCAATGGACTTTCGCCGGTAATTCTTCCTTTGTTTATTGCAGGTGCAGGAATTCTTTCTTCGATTATAGGAACATTCTTTGTGAAGGTCGGAGAGCATGGCAATCCACAGTCGGCACTCAACAGGGGACAACTAGTCTCGGCTGCGATTATGCTTGTTTTTTCGTACCTTGTAATTGATGTGGTACTTCCAGAATCGTTAGTGTTTATTGACCATCTATATGGAGGCGTAGAAAGGACTATCACTTCATTCAATATTTTTCTTTCCACAGTGGTTGGTCTTCTTGCAGGTCTCATCATAGGATATTCAACGGAGTATTTTACAGGATTGGGTTATTTGCCTGTTCGCACTATTGCCAGGCAGTCAACTACGGGTTCGGCTACAAACATTATTTCAGGCTTGGGTATCGGTATGTTGTCCACCATAATACCCATCACTACTATCGCCATAACAATAATGGTAGTGTTCAATTTGGGCGGTCTATATGGAATTGCTATTGCTGCTGTTGGTATGCTTTCCAACCTTGGAATACAGTTGTCGGTAGATGCTTACGGCCCTATTTCAGATAATGCAGGCGGTATAGCTCAGATGGCCGATCTGCCTCCCGATGTTAGAGAGAAGACCGATAAATTGGATGCTGTTGGAAATACTACTGCCGCAATAGGTAAAGGATTTGCCATTGGTTCGGCTGCACTCACTGCACTTGCCCTTTTTGGCGCATATATGACTGCCGCCGAAATAAAACATATAGATGTGTCGCAGGCAATGGTTATTTCCACTATGTTTATGGGTGCGCTATTGCCCTATGTGTTCTCCGCTCTTACTATAAAAGCCGTAAGTAGTGCTGCACAACAAATGATTGAAGAAGTACGCAGGCAGTTTACTACCATTGAGCCATTAAAAAAAGCTATGGCTGTTTTGAAGAAAAATAAAAACTTGCCTGCTTCCGAATGGTCAGCCGAGGATACAGATATAGTAAATGCCGCAGAGGGAACACCCGATTATGGCAGATGCGTAACCATCTCAACAAAAGCTGCTCTTACGGAAATGATTATACCCGGTATTATAGCAGTTGCTTTTCCTGTAGTTACAGGCATCTGGCTTGGAGCCGAAGCTCTGGGTGGATTGTTGGTTGGTGTTACCGTATCGGGAGTATTGCTTGCTCTGTTTCAATCCAATGCCGGTGGCTCTTGGGACAATGCAAAGAAACTCATCGAAAGCGGCTATCAGCACAATGGTATTTCCTATGGTAAAGGAACAGAAGCCCACAAAGCTGCAGTGGTAGGCGATACTGTTGGCGACCCATTGAAAGATACTTCTGGGCCATCGCTAAACATCTTGTTGAAATTGGTTTCTATAGTAGCACTTGTGTTGGCGGCCACTATTTTTTAAAAGTTCTTTGGGCTTAATCACCATGACCGGGATTGTGAAGCACTATCACAGGTGCTACAGTCCCGGTTGTGTTTTTTTGTATGGCTATTGCCAATGCTGGTAAGGAGATACGAAGATTTCAAATATTTCTGCCAGAAATTACATTCCTTCAAATTGCATTTAAAAATTAGGCAATCACCCCGCTTCCAATACATTCATCGCCCAAATACCATGCAGCAAACTGCCCAGGTGCTATTGCTTTCTGAGGGTGGTCGAAAATAAGATATGCGCCCGATTGGCACATTACAAGGGTGGCCGGTGTTAGCGGCTGCCTATATCTTATTCGAGTTAACACACGCATTCTTGCGCCGGGCAGCAACTGCATATCTTTGCGGATCCAATGTACATCCTTTGCCATTATAAACAATCCCTTGCGAAAAAGTGCAGGGTGATTTTCTCCCATAGCAGTATAGAGTATGTTTTGCTTTGTGTCGGTTGCCACTATAAACAGTGGCTCCTTCATGCCTCCCACATTCAGACCTTTTCTTTGACCAATAGTATAAAAATGCGCTCCGTTGTGCTCCCCAATCTCCCTTATAGGCAAATTGGCAAAATCTGGAGCAGATACTATGCTTTGCAAGGCAGTTTCTTCGAGAGTATCGGATGAAAAATCGAAATGGTTGTTGGTAGCATGCTCCAGCGGGTATGGGTCATCTATCAAAACAATTTTGCCTGATTTTGGTGCAAGCTGCTGCTGAAGAAACTCCGGTAATCGCACCTTTCCAATAAAACAAAGACCCTGACTATCCTTTTTCTCTGCTGTAACAAGGTTGCATTTTCGGGCAATCTCGCGCACTTCGGATTTCTGCAAATGCCCAATAGGAAAAAGTGCTTTGGATAATTGCGTCTGACTAAGCTGACACAAGAAATAACTCTGGTCTTTATTGGAATCGGCTCCGGCAATAAGTTTGTAAATGGTTTGACCATTTTGTTCAAACGATTGTTTTTGGCAATAATGCCCTGTGGCTACAAAATCGGCTCCAAGGGTCTCCGCTGCTTTAAGGAAAGTATCGAATTTTATCTCTCTATTGCAAAGCACATCGGGATTGGGAGTGCACCCGGCTTGGTATTCGGCAAACATATAATCTACGATTCTTTCGCGGTACTCATTGCTAAAATCCAACGCATAAAAAGGAATACCCAAGGTTTCGGCTACCATCATCGCATCGGCACTATCCTCTATCCACGGACATTCTTTGGAAATGAGTACCGACTCATTATGCCAATTGCGCATAAACACACCAATCACCCGGTAGCCCTGCTCCTTGAGCAAAAATGCAGCTGCCGAGCTGTCAACTCCACCGGATAGTCCTACAACTACCGTCTTTTTATCGTTCATCATTTACTTCATTTAAGCGGTTGGGATAAATTAATGCTAACCGCTTTGTTTTGCATGGCAAAAGTACACCCAAAATAGATTGCTGAGACCCTGATATATTGAAAAGGCAAGAATTCTAATGTGAGAAGAAAATACCTTCGTTATTCTTTATCAGCCTTTTGGTGGTCAATTTCGCTGCTAATATATGCTTCAACAGAAGTTGTTCGAAATCTTCACCATTGTGCGATGGTCATAGCAATGCCATGCAATAACATTCAATATTATTTTTTGCTTTTTGTCTTTATTAAGCTGCTATTCACTTTTTCCACAGCATAGCGTGTTATTTGGCTCAGATAGAATTCTTCTATCCCAACCTTTTTAGGCCTGATGGCAATGTGATTTTTAGGTCGGTCATTATATCTTGTGACTTAACTTCACCCGAATCGCAAAAATTCCTATTGTCGTGCTTTAATCTATATTGTATTCTACTGTTTCCACAGAATATTGTTTGCCTACAGCTTCAAAAACCCATATTCATAAACCTTAGGTTCGATTTTGTCAGCAAGTTGCCTTAGCCTCTCTCTCAAGTTTCCAATCAGGTTTGTATAGGATTGGTCAGTACTTTTATTGTTCATTTTACCTACTTGGTTTCTGCCCTGAAAATGTTCTCGAATATCGTAAAGCGATGCATTGACATTACAATCTGGTTGACTGTGATAATATTTCCAAAGTTCTTTTCCTGCATCAAACACCGCAGTAGCCTCTGCAGAAAACAAAATAGGAGCACGGCTATAAGTTACCTCAGGTTCAAATAAAATGGATAGGGTTTTGAAAGACTTTTGGGGCGGTTTAGGTTTTCCTTTAATGAAGTCTGCCATAAAATTGCTCTCAAACTTATCCCGTGCATTCACTTCTTGTTCTGTAAAGGGAATCCAATGGTTGGTGCCGAATTTTGATTGAATGTTATTGTTAAACAAGGTGAAGGTCAAACAATTATTCCGAAATTCTGAATCTGATTTCCAACCATCGTTGGGATATAAGAATTGATCGCGGTCGTTGAGCCAAGTTGCAGGAATAGCTTTACGAACTGCAAAGTAAACAGAAACAGGAATTAAATTATTCTTGTTAATATATATGCCGCGTGGGTTTGGCAACTGTTCCTTTGAATTCAAAATATATACAATATTGTTATGTTGAAAATCATTTCCATTAATTCCATCCATAAAACCAATGCTATCTTCCTTAGTGGTTTTGTAATTGGAGATGAACTTGTTTATGTATTGATTTTTATTTAATGCAAAAATGCTTTTAGTGCCAATTAAATTTGCGTTTTTGTCGTAAATGTCTGCTATAATGCTTTCAAAAATTTCTTTTTTGCTAGTATTCCAAATTTTAAAACCTATTGGGAACTGACCTTTTACATTATCAAATGTGTCTGCAGGAACCAAAAACATATTTTCAAGCTTTGCTTTAAAATGCTCCTTAAGACCATGGAAAGCAGACCCCTGCAGAATTTTCAATTTTGAAAATTCTGCAATGGTTACACCATTAATTTCAGAATAAATCCTCAAAAGAAACTGTGCAAATAACTCACGCCCTGCTGTTCCTAAAATGGAACCAAATTTTGCATGTGTTTTCGTTTGATTAACCCCAACCTTGCCTTTTTCTGCTTTACTTGATACTTCCGCATAAGGCGGATTGATATACACTACTAACTTTTTTCGTTTTTCTGGATTGTTGATTATCTCTTGCAGTGGTTTTGGCAGTTTGCTGAAATCATCGTTTAGAAAATCAAACTGAAAAACATGGCTCTCCAATAGGTTTGCACCATTCTTTATACGGTCGCGCATTACCTCTACATCTTGTTGGTCTAATGTTGAAGCCCATACATGATACTTATTCGTGAGTCCTGCAAGTAAATTGCCTGTGCCTGCTGCACAATCCCATACATAGTATTCGTCCTGCCAGTTTTCGCCCAATACATCCGTTAAGTACTTTTGTGAAAGTTCCACCCAAATTTGCGGTGTAAAAAAACTCCCTTTGCGCTCCCTAACATCTTGCGGAACGAGCAAATCTCTGCGTTCTACAATGTAATCCCAATATTCTTCCTTGGGCGGACGGTCGTATTTATTCCAAAATTGCGTATGTGCAACCTGCTTGTCCATAAAGTCTGTACGCCTACTGATGAACATTCCTGCCTCATCAATTTTTCGGTCGAGTTCATAGTGGTTCTGCTTCAAGAGAACAAATAGCTTGTCCTTCAAAGTGTTGTTTTCCTCCGAGAGAAGGTCGGCAAGATAAAAGTCGCCATCAATGATGCCATTTCTTTTGGCAGCGTCCCATTTTACGGCTATTGTTGGTTTTACGGTTTGCAACCATTTGTTGTAAATAACCATAAAGTTGTTCTTGTCAATTTTGGTTTTGGTTAAGCCAAACTTGCCAATAATGAAATTCGTTTTTATGAATTTCCTGAGTTCTTGGTCGTCATTCAAAAAGTTAAAAAGCAGTGCTTTGTCGTAAATTATAGATTTTACTTTTCCGTGAATGAGCTTAAACTCTTTGGTATCGTGATTTGAAGGGGTAACATTCCAATTGAAATCGTTGATATAGAAAACTTCGTGAATGTCGTTGTATGGTATGAATGCTATTTTTTCGCCGTCGAATGCACCTAAGAGTGCCGGTGGCAAAAATTTGTCGAAAGTCCTTGCTCTACCAATGGTAAGTATCAATTGAACGATGGAAAAATAAAGGTCAGAAGAACCTTTCTTTGCTTCTGCCCAAAGTAGAGATTCTTGTTCAGACAAGTCTTTCCTACTTTGGTGAATACAGACACTAAAATCCACATTGCCAATAATCTTGGTGCAATCGTAAAGCCAGAAGTAATCCTGCGCCACTTTGTTTTTTAGTTCTTCTTCCCGTATGTTTTGATACTTCATAACTACTCTAAGTTCGTCTGTTCTTGTTTCGATTCGCAATTGCTGCTTCTAAACCATTTCCACACCTTTTCATAATTGCATTAGAGCCTGCCAGATACCCTTAGAGAAATATGCCTTGGCGGTTGTATATCTCCAGGTCTGCCCATGTATTCTTCGTTGGATAGGTTTTTTATGGCAATCGAAATGCTGTATGCATGGTCTACATGATAGGTGAGTCCCAAATCCTTAAGAATATGACCACGATTGTTTTGCTGCCAATATGAGTGGAATCCCGGTAAAATGTTTTCGGCGGTAGCAGGATTTATAAACACATCATCTATGTTGAGTATTCTCGACCGAGCAATGATATTGAAATGTGCCTCCAACCTTCTGTAGCTAACACTTAGGTTAAGTTGGAGTTGCTACTTTTGTCTGGA
>DMJL01000113.1:15420-36487 GCA_003451785.1 Bacteroidales bacterium | reverse complement strand
GACAAGGGCGTTTTTCAAAGAAATCCAACCCCACAATGGTTGAAGGTTTGTAGAAAACTAACAATGGTGAGTGCGACCCCGGCAGGGTCGAAGAATTAGGATGTGCGATTTGCTGCTACAAACCTACGACCCTTTCAAGGTATGAACAAGTAGGCGGGCGGAATTGTAAATTCCGCCCAGCGAGGATAATTTGCCACAACAAACCTACGACCCTTTCTGGGTCGAAAAAATTTTTAAAATTTTTTTCGTTTTTTCAAAAAAAGCCATTGCATGAAACAAAATATGTATTATCATTGCAATATCAATTTAATATCACAATAATCATGGAAAAAGAATTACGGTTGTCCCCTTCATCGGGCTATTTAGGCTTATTTTGCTCCCTTTTAATGTTTTTTGGTCCCATTGCAATGTTTTTTATTACTGGCGAACATTTTTGGTTTGCCCTGCTTGTGATAGACTTATTTTGCTGGATGGGGCTTTTGATTTTACATCCAAACGAGTCGGTTGTGATGGTTCTATTTGGCAAGTACTCGGGCACCATCAAACGCAACGGGTTTTATTGGGTAAACCCATTTTTCAATCGAAAGAAAATTTCACTACGCGCACGCAACCTCAACAGCGACCCCATAAAGGTAAATGACAAGATTGGTAATCCTATCATGATTGGCATTGTGCTGGTTTGGAAAGTTGAGGATACTTTTAGGGCTGCATTTGATGTGGATGATTACATAAGGTTTGTAGATGTACAGAGCGAGGCGGCCATAAGAAAACTTGCAGGTGCTTATCCGTATGACAACTTTGATGATGAACAATCGGATATTTCATTGCGTTCGGGCGGTGAAGAGGTAAATAGTGAATTGGAGAAAGAACTTATTGAGCGGCTTGCCATTGCCGGAATTTTTGTAATTGAAGCCCGAATCGCCTACTTAGCTTATGCATCGGAAATTGCCAATGCCATGCTGCGTCGCCAGCAAGCTACTGCAATAGTTGCTGCTCGCCAAAAAATTGTTGAAGGTGCAGTTGGGATGGTGGAGCTTGCATTATCACAACTTTCAAAAAAAGAAATCATAGAGTTAGACGAAGAGAAAAAAGCCGCCATGGTAAGCAATTTGATGGTAGTACTTTGCTCTGACAAGGATGCCAGCCCGGTAATAAACACAGGTACTCTGCATCAATAATCAACATGCAAAAAAAGAAACCTTTCGTGCTACGCCTCCATCCAGAAATGATGGAGGCTTTAGAAAAATGGGCTGCCGACGAATTTCGAAGCGTCAATGGGCAGATTGAGTCTATTTTGCACAAAGCGTTGTCAGAGAATAAGCGTTTGAAGAAAAGTCAGAGCAGCAATAAGCCACCAACTACCACCCAAAATGAATCGAACGGAAATGGGATTTAAAGAAAAGTTATTCCTGCTTAGCATAGATCAGGAGAATGGGAGGCTCAAAAGCCAAAACAATTTCTATTTGGTGATACTGTATGCTTCTGTTTGGGAGCTTATGCGGAAAAAACTTATTGTCATTCATGAGAAAAATTGGCAAATATCCCAAAAACCCACCAACGACCCTGTATTGGACGAGGTGCAAAGCATTTTGGCCAAGAGCGATGGTAAGAAGCCGCAATGGCAAACCCTAAACATATCTACGAAGTCTCAAAAACTTTTCAAACTACAAGTGGAATGGATGGTGCGCAACAAATGGATTGAGGCATCGCGGACTTCGTTTTTGGGTATCCCCACAGGTTACCGCTTTCGGATTTTGAAACCGGAGATACTTCGCAAAGACTTGACTGCATTGGAAAGAGTGCTGATTTACGGCAGAAAACCATCACCCGAAGCTTGGATGATGATTCAGTTTTTGGGCATACCGAGAATTTTGAGAAGTTTTTTTCGCAGTAGCGAATCCAAACAAAGGGTTAATACGCGTTTTTCCGAACTCAACAAAACGCCCCCATTTGAAGTACCTACTGAATTTGTGCTGATCATCAAAAAATTTAAAGAGGCAATAGAAAGCTCCAAAACCGCAAGTGCGGATTAACTTATCGCGGCATCCATTGGGTAGAAAGGGCACATGTTATCGCATTTTCGCCATTAGATATGCTATGGGCGCATATTGTTGACCCATTAGCCATTGCCGTACCCTCGGTTGCTACTTTTACCATCTGCCCAAGTCGTGTTTCCCTTTTGTACTCCACTGTGAGACGCGTGAGTTTGTTTTGAGCCAAAAACACTTCGGGCAAGGTTTCCAAAGCCCAATTTACATATTTGGTATTGTGCGTATGTTTGATAATGTCGATATCGGCTTTCAGAACTTCAAAATCTTTTACAATAGTTGGATGCTGTAGTTTTGTTGCTTCGGCCATTTCCATTTTAAATTCGGGCACACCATCATGCCCATACGCCAATTTCATTTCTTGTGAAACCCGCATGGGTCGTCGAGTTTGGGTGTTAAGAAAAACCCATGCCGAATCGGCAGTGGCTAAAGTAGCACCCTGATTATCCAAAACCCAAAACTTGCGGTAACCCAGAAACCCGTAAAAGGAAACCGGAAGTGTGCGCACCAATACTTCATCACCATATCGGGGTGCTTTAAAAATAGAAATATCCCAACGATGCAACATCCAGATTACAGAATTATCTCGATAATATTGCAAACCCACACCCCTATACTCGCTTTGCTGCAATGCCACCTCCTCAAAGAAATTCATGAAGTTTAAAACGCTAAGCTCGCCTTGGAGATCGGTTTCGTAGAATCGCACTACGAAGCGTTGTTCAAAAGGTTCTATTGCCATGCGGAAGGTTTTAATTCTTCAAATATCGGAATTTGTATTACAACCCAGCAACGATAATGGAAGTATTTAGCATTCTTTAAATCATTCTGGCTACCTTTATGCAAGATTGTACGAATCTTTTTTTAACCACCTTTACTCTTTGAATATGAAGTTAGCTCTTATAGCTGCCGTTGCCAACAACCATGTGATAGGTGCCGACAATAAGCTCTTGTGGCATTTACCTGCCGATTTGAAACATTTTAAGGAGCTTACTATGGGGCATTGCATCATTATGGGTCGAAAAACATTTGAATCCATTGGTCGCCCTTTGACCGGTCGCAGAAACATTGTTGTAACACGAAATGCAGATTATTCCATAGAAGGCTGCGAGACATCTGACTCTTTGCAAGCTGCTTTTGCACTTGTTGGCAAATCATCCTGTGCATTTGTAATAGGGGGTTCAGAAATCTACGAGCAGACCATAAATCATCCATTTACGCGCGTATTGCACATCACCAGAGTGTACGCATCTTTTGAGGGCGATGCGTTTTTTCCCCCTGTTGACCCCAAGATATGGAGGCTAATAGGCAGGGAAGATCAGAAGCCCGACGAGAAGAATCCCTATACCTACTCTTTTTTTACATTCAAACGCAAATAATTGCAATTCGCTTTTTTTGGGCGCGGATAAGTTCTGCTGCCTTCCTTCCTTAAAAGGGGACATGGTCGTCGTCGTCATTCATTTTGGAAGGCATAGTCATGGTATTTCTGCGGGATTCGAATGATGCAGAAGGCTGTAGGGCATCCTGTTTTACAAAACTACCTTCGTTGTAGCTCGTGAACTTGGCAAAGTTTGCCCAAAATCTTAGAGGTACATCTTCTATGCTGCCATTGCGGTGCTTGGCTATGATAATTTGCGCAAGGCCTAAGGTGCTATTTCCGTTCTCGTCAACATCTATTTTGTAATACTCAGGACGGTAAATAAATGCCACCAAATCAGCATCTTGTTCAATGGCTCCTGATTCACGCAAGTCGGAGAGCACAGGTTTCTTATTTCCCCCGCGGGTTTCAACTGCGCGGCTTAACTGCGAAAGGGCAATGATGGGAATATTCAACTCTTTCGCAAGGCTTTTGAGCGAACGGGATATATTGCTGATTTCTTGTTCGCGATTTCCACGCCCCTCGGCACCGCTTGTCATAAGTTGCAAATAATCTACAATCACTAATTGTATATCGTGCTGTGCCTTGAGTCTGCGGCATTTGGCACGAAGCTCGAATATGGAAAGTGCAGGAGTATCGTCAATATAAAAGGGAGCATTGCTTAGCTCTGTAAGTTTGGAGTTGAGTTGCTTCCATTCGAAACTTGCAAGATTGCCTCTTTTGAGTTTCTGAGCGTCAATCTCCGATTCGCTTGCTATCAACCTTGTTGCAAGCTGCACACCAGCCATTTCGAGCGAAAACATTGCAACCGGAATATTGAGTTTCACAGCAATATTGCAGGCCATACTAAGCACGAAGGCGGTTTTCCCCATACCCGGTCGTGCAGCAATAACTATAAGGTCGGATTTTTGCCATCCCGCCGTAACATTGTCTAACTCCGCAAAGCCGGATGATACACCGCTGAGGTTGCCTTCCTGTTTGGCTGCCTTGTCTATCTGCTCAATGGCCTCTTTCACCAATTGATCCATGGTGCTGTAGCTACGGCGCAAATTGGTTTCGCTCACCGAAAAAAGTTCCCGTTCTGCCTTGTCCAGAATATCGAACACATCCGAAGAATCGTCGTAGCAATCTTTTATAATTTCGGATGATATTTGAATGAGTTGCCTTTGCAGAAACTTTTGCAACACTATGCGTGCATGAAACTCCACATTGGCTGCTGATGCTACTCGGTTAGTAAGTTGGGAGATATAGTAAGCACCGCCAACTTCATTGAGGGTTCCATGTTTCTGCAAAACATGGGTAACTGTCATGATGTCAACAGGCTGCGATTCACCAAAAAGTTCCAAAATGGCAGAAAAAATTTTTTGATGGGCATCCAAATAAAACACTTCGGGTTTCATTATATCAATCACATTGCTCAGAGCATTTTGCTCCAGCAATATTGCCCCAAGTACCGCTTTCTCCAAATCGGGAGCTTGCGGTGGCACCCTGCCATGATTGAGATAATGGAGATCGGTCTTTGATTTACCTCTTTGTCTTACAACAGTTTCGCGCGATTTGCCTTCCATATTTTCCATGTTTCAAAAATAGTAATTACCCAATGGACAATAAAGGAATTTGACGAAAGAAATTAACAATCGTCAAAATTGGCGTTATTACACATCTTCAGAAAGGCGTAGGAGTAGCTGATGCAATTTTTCAAGATTCAGCAAATGGGCATTTTCTTGGGCAATCACTTCCATCAACACTTCTGGCTGGTGTGTCAATGCACTGTTTTCAGCCATAACCTGCATGATTGCCTCCTTTTGTTTGTACATACCCTTTGGAATATTGCCGACGGGCTTCTCATGAAAATCAGATAGAATTTGATGCGCAGATTTGGATTTGCTCATCTGCGACCAGTAAAGACCATGCCCCGAGAATAGGGTTTTTAAATCTACAATTTTGGGTGTTGGTAATAACTCCATATCTTTGTTCGATAAGGAATTGCTTACAAAAGCAATGGCGTTTGCCAATTCAGCCTCCTGATGAAATACTACTGCTGTATCCAATGCAGCCAGACTTTCCAATAATTTCTTCGACGAAGCCTCATTATGTCTGTAATCCAACACAAACCATTGCGGAATATGGTTTTGGGAATTTACAGGCAAAATTCCTACAAGAACAGGAATTGTTGAATAAGGAGTTGACATTTGCAGCAACGGCAATGCCGGTTGCACTGAAAAGCAGGTGCAGAACGCCATACTTCTATTCAATGACGCAAGAAATTCAGCCAATTTCTCACTTTCTACAATAGGTTGCTTTTTAATAATGCTTTGCTGATGCTTTGCCGAAAGGGGGGATGGTAATGCAGTGGCTGGTACATCGGCGGCTTTTAGGTAACCTTTCCCATACAATAGGTGTTGTTGGTCGAGGTCTAAATCCAACAGATCAAAAACGGATGGCGGCTTTATGTTTTTCCAACAATGACCAATAAAATCGCATGGATAGGGCTTGTAGCAGTGCTTACCTATGGAAATATCGGGCGATGTATTGAGTCTTGTTACCTCCTTGAGTTGTTGAATCTTATTGGCTATCAAAGGAAGCCGCTCTTGAATCTCAGCCAATACACTTGTTTGCACAAATAGTTTTTGTGGCTCCAATGCACCTTGCCTAATGTAATTGGGATTGATGGTAGCTATGAAAAAATCGTGCAGCGCAATACCCGACGAAGTGATAACATAGTATTGCAGTGTTGCATCCCACAAATATGTACCGCTAATAGATAAGCTGCTTTTTACTTCTATGGCAATCCAACCTTCGGGCTTCTGCACAAGAATATCCAATGCTACAACGACATTTTCGGCTACAAAAGCCGCTTCATAAATGGTTTGTGTACCCATTTCTATCCACTCCATGGTTTTTTGGGCCGAATCGGCCATTTGGAAGTGTGTTTTTGGCGTAGCATCGCGCCCATCGGGATACAAGTTGCGGGCAATCACACCCACCTTGGTGCCCCTAGTAAACTTTGCCTGTTGCCATTCGGGCAATGGGTCGCGCAAAAAGGGGCGATTCTTGTGTAGGTACAACGATTTTTCGCATTGCAGTCCACGAATGAAAGTAGATTTGGACAAGACAGGCCTGTTGGATTCCTTTTTTGCCATAGCGTGCAATTAAGCGTCAAGTGAGAAAAATTACCTGTTCGTCAGAGAGTTCACCAGCCATTCGGTAGCGCAAATAGAGCCTGGCAACCGAAACCACATCTTTGCCACAATAGGTGGCAATGCGCTGTAGGTCGTTTTCTTGCCAATACACTCTAGAGATGTCTTGCCCAGAGATATCGTCTTTTGGAGTAGGCAGATTGAAAACACAGGCAAGCAATTCTAACGAAGTATAACTTTTGTAATCTCCAAATCGCCAAAGATCCATGGTGTCAAGCAGATTTGTTTCCCAAGGTTTCTTGCCAAAATTATCGAGCAAATATGGCAGGTCAAGACTGTTGATAAGCATTCTACGAGAGAGGTACGGAAAATCGAACTCCTTGCCATTGTGGGCGCAAAGGTAGTGTTGGGCAGAGTTGAAATGATCGTTGAGCAACTTAGAAAACTCATCGAGAACAACTACCTCATCGTGCCCAAAGAAGGATTTCACCCTGAAAGTAAGTCCGCCCTCTTCTTTATGAAAGTAACCTACACTGATACAAATAATTTTTCCAAACTCGGCGTATATCCCTGCTCTTTCATACAATTCTTCCGGGGTTTGGTTTGTGTCGTTTTTTAGCGATCGAGCCTTTTTCACCCATAGCGGTTTATATACTTCAGGAAGTTGCTCAAAATCTGCAACCATTGGGACTGTCTCAATGTCGAGAAACAGTATTCGGAATAGATTGATATTTGCCAACATATTTAAAAATGTTTATGGTATTAATGTAAATTCTGTACGCCTATTATTTGCACGCCCTTGCTCTGTATTGTTTGTGTCGATGGGTTTGGTATCGGCAAATCCCTTGTAGGAAAGCCTATTTGCGCTGATACCCTTATCCACTAAAAAATTTACTACGCTTCTTGCTCGATTATGCGAAAGTGTAGTATTAAACTCAAATGTACCCACATTGTCGGTATGCCCGCCAATCTCGATACGAATTTTCGGATTTCGGCTCAAGAATTCGAATAAACGCAGCAATTCGGCTACTGATTCTGGCTTCAGGTAATGGCTACCGGTATCAAAAAAAATATTTCGCATCACTACCGTTTCTCCAGTTTTCACGGGATTAAGCGCAATATTCATTAGCACCGGCTCGGCACCTTCTGGGGATTGCTCAAGACTAAAATGCTCAGAAAAAAACAAATACCCTGCATGTTCCACATTCAGAGCCAATGGCATTCCGGTGGGCAGGGCTACCAAGAACTCGCCGGTATGAGTATCAGAATAGGATTCCATAATGTTTTCACCGGATTTCAAGTTTATAAGATGAAACCTTGCACCGATTCTGTTTCGGGTTTCGTAGTCAAAAACCACGCCTTTCAAATAAGTTACAGTTGTAGGGCGCACTTCTTCATGCAACGCAAACATGTATAAGTCGTTTTTTCCAAATCCCCCTTCTCTGGCAGAAGCGAAGAATGCCTGCGTTCCCTTTGCGCCAACTACCAATGAGAACTCATCGGCAAAAGTGTTTAACGGGTAGCCTAAGTTTACTGGCACCGCCCAATTGTTGGCAGAATCTCGACGGCAAACAAACAAATCTAACCCTCCCATACCCAAATGCCCATCGGATGCGAAATAAAGGGTGTGGTTGTCGGCATGTATAAATGGCGACATTTCCCGATAGGGTGTATTGATGGTGTGCCCTAAATTTTGTGGTGCAGTCCAAGCATCGGCAACTGTGGGTCGGGTGGTAAACCAAATATCCATAAGACCATTTCCCCCGGCACGATTACTGGTAAAAAACAGAGTGCGTCCATCGGACGACAAAGAAGGTTGGGAATCCCAGCCGGATGAATTCACCACTGGGCCAAGATTTTCCGGTTGGCTCCACTGCATTCCACTTAAGCTAGAAGAATAGAGGTCGCAGCTGCCCATGCCACCAGGCCGATTGCACGAGGCGAAGATTATTTGACGACCATCGGCAGTTATGGTTTGCGCTCCTTCATTCCACCAACTGTTTACAGGCTCGCCTAAAGGAACATTTGGCTCCCAAGCATTTTGCTGAAAATAGCTTTTAAAAAAATCTTCCTGAAACCGATTTCCCCTTCCTTGTGGCGACACATCGGGTACCTTCCTTGTAAATATAAGGGTTTGTTCATCCACAGTAAGGGCAGGGCTGTATTCTGACAAGTTTGTATTGATAGCACTTCCCATATTTACAGGCTCAAACGCCACAGGGTGCGCTTGGGCATGAATAGCAAAGATGCAGGCTACCAAACCGGCTTGAGCCGATTGGAGCAACCTGGCACTCACTAAACGGGATTGGAGCAACTGTTCGAAATGCAGTTTGGCATTCACATAATCACCTGTTCTAAGGTAGGCTCTTGCCAAGAAATATTGCGCCTGCGGAAAAAAAAGGGGATCGGTTTGCACTGCCATTAAAAAATGAGGAATGCTTTTTGCAAATTCTTCTTCGGAAAAATAAACTTCACCAAGCAATAGTTTGGCTTCAAGGAAACGGGGATCGGCTCTAAGTGCCCGCTGAAGAAAATTCACAGTATTTTGGAAATCCTTTTTGCCCCAAGCCTCTGTAGCTTGTTGGTACGACCTTCGTGCCGATGCGCTACGAGAGGTTAAAGCACCTGATTGCTGTGCAAAAGTATCGCCAAGCACTGCAATCAGCAGTACGCCAACAAAGGTAACTTTGAATGCAAATTGCATACTTGGATTTTTGAAAAACAGGATTTTGCAAGCAATTATCCAACAATCATCAAGGAAAAATCCACTTGCCCAGATATCCAATTATCAAATTTACGCACTTTGCATTAAAAAGCTCTAAGGAATGTTTATGAATTTGTGGGTTTGCAGAGAAATCATCCATTGGGGATTGTTCTTCACAAATTCTACTATTACGGGCAGCATTTGTTTATGGCGGCTCCACTCAGGTTGTAGATATAGCTTGCAGTTGGCAGGTGTATGCAAGGCACATTCCTCTGCCCAAGCAAGGTCGTTGGCAGTTTGTATTATCACTTTTAATTCGTGAGCCTGCACTACCACCTCTGCTAATGGCGGGCTTCCTTGTTTGGGAGATAGACAAACCCAATCGTAGCTACCCGAAATAGGATGCGAGCCGGATGTTTCCAAAAATATTTGGATTCCCTTTTGGCGAAGCATTTGGCACAAGGGTTCCATGTTGTACATAAGTGGTTCGCCACCTGTGATTACCACTGCATTGGCAGGAAAGGAACACACAGTATCCAAAATTTGCTCCACTGTGGTAAGGGGATGAACAGATGCATCCCAAGATTCCTTTACATCGCACCATCTACAACCAACATCGCAACCACCAATGCGAACAAATGCTGCGGCTTTGCCCGTATTGTAGCCTTCGCCTTGGATGGAATAGAACATCTCCATTACCGGCAGTAGCATCCCCAGCTCCAACTTGTGCAGTTGTTCGGGGAGAAGATTGGCTATAAGCTTTACTTGCAAATTAGTTGTAGATTTCTTTTTTTGCCGATTTCAAAGTATTCAAAAGCAGCGATGCTATAGTCATAGGACCCACGCCACCCGGCACCGGTGTGATATAAGATGCTTTTTTGGCTACTTCATCAAACTGCACATCGCCTACCAATCGAAAACCCGATGGATTCTTGTCGGTAGCTACCCTATGGATACCCACATCAATAACCACCGCACCTTCTTTTACCATATCGGCACCCACGAATCCGGGCTGACCTATGGCGACAATCAAAATATCGGCTTGCTTGGTAATTTCTTTTAGGTTGTGGGTTTTGCTATGGCAAAGGGTAACGGTTGCATTGCCGGGTTCGGAATTTCGCGACATGAGCAGGCTCATGGGCTTGCCTACAATATTGCTTCTGCCCAACACTACACAATGCTTACCTGTGGTGGAGATGGAGTTTCGTCGGAGCAGTTCTAAAACACCAAAGGGTGTCGCAGGAATGTAGGCAGGCAATCCGATGGTCATTCGACCCACATTCACCGGATGAAACCCATCAACATCCTTGTGGGGAACGATGGTGTTTATTACTTTTTGATTGTCGATATGTGCCGGCAATGGCAGTTGCACTATCAAACCATCCACTTCGGGATCGTTGTTGATAAACTCTACCATTTCCAATAATTCACGCTCTGATGTATTTTCCGGAAGGCGATAGGTTGACGACATGAATCCTACTTCGTGGCAGGACTTGGATTTGCTGTTTACATAAGTTTGGCTGGCAGGATCGTCACCTACAAGTATTGCAGCCAAATGGGGGACTTTAATGCCCGCATCGTTCATTTTCTTAACCTCTTGGGCAATTTCAATCTTGATTTGCTCAGCAGTCTTTTTACCGTCAATAAGTATCATTATGGTAAGAATTAATGGAATTGTATTTGAACAACCAATTCGCAACTATGTTCACAATTGCACTCTGCCAATTACTATTTTCGCATTCCGGCTTGTCCGCGCATCATATTCATCATTTTTGATGCTCCACCTGTTGCAACCATTTTCATCATTTTGCGCATCTCTTCAAACTGCTTTATCAAGCGGTTTACATCTTGTATGGTGGTGCCGCTACCCTTGGCGATGCGATTGCGTCGGCTACTGTTCAACACCGAAGGCTCTTTGCGCTCCTTGGGGGTCATACTATGGATGATAGCTTCCACGCCCTTGAAGGCATCGTCTTCCAAATCCAAATCTTTCATGGTTTTTCCCATTCCCGGAATCATTCCCATTAGGTCTTTGATGCTTCCCATTTTCTTTATTTGCTGAAGCTGGCTAAGGAAGTCATCGAAATTGAATTGGTTTTTAGCAATTTTTTTCTGAAGGCTGCGGGCTTGTTCGGCATCAAATTGCTCTTGTGCTTTCTCAACTAAGGAGACGATGTCGCCCATTCCCAGAATGCGATCTGCCATACGGCGCGGATGAAACGCATCTATTGCTTCAATTTTCTCGCCAATACCAACAAACTTAATGGGTTTGTTCACCACCGCCCTGATTGACAATGCAGCACCGCCACGGGTATCGCCATCAAGTTTGGTGAGTACTACACCATCGAAATCCAACTTATCGTTGAAAGCCTTTGCTGTATTCACCGCATCCTGCCCTGTCATAGCATCTACCACAAACAAGGTTTCGTGGGGATTGAGTGCCTTCTTCAAAGCATAAATCTCGTCCATCATCTGCTGGTCAATAGCCAAGCGTCCGGCGGTATCCACAATCACAACCTGATGCCCCATGGTTTTTGCATGGTTCACGGCTTTTTTGGCTATTGAAACAGGGTCTTTGCTGTCTATTTCCGTGAAAACCTCCACCCCACATTGTTCGCCAAGTACTTTCAACTGGTCAATTGCGGCAGGGCGATAAACATCGCAAGCAGCCAACAACACTTTCTTGCTCCTTTTGGATTTGAGCATATTGGCCAACTTGGCGGTGAATGTGGTTTTACCGCTACCCTGCAAACCCGAGATAAGAATCACTGCCGGGCTGCCCTTAAGGTTTATGTCCACATTGGTAACGCCCATAAGGGTGGTAAGCTCCTCGTGTACAAGTTTTACCAAGAGTTGACCGGGCGAAACAGCTGTTAGTACATTCTGCCCAATTGCCTTCTCCTTTACGGTGTCGGTAAAAGTTTTGGCTATCTTGAAGTTAACATCGGCATCGAGCAAAGCCCGGCGCACATCCTTCAAAGTTTCGGCAACATTAATCTCTGTAATATGCCCCTGTCCTTTCAACAGTTTAAACGCCCTATCGAGCTTCTCATTCAGGTTTTCGAACATCGGAAATGTTTTTGCAATTTTTTTGCAAAAGTATCAAAATATGACATATAAGTGTTAGGCATTCTTGACCCCTTAGAGCATGAAGCATCAAATTTTATGAATAGGCTTTTGCTAAATCGTGTACCTTTGCAGAGAATTTTGCAGGGATTCACCCTGAGTATTTGTTGAAAAACCCGGCAAAACTTAAATCACCCATGAGCAAATCTACCGAAGATAACCCTCAGACTCCTTGGCAAGTAAGCAAGTTAGAGGAACTGGAAAAAAACAAGCAAGCTATTTATTTTGATATCGACGACTTTCTTGAAGTTGTGGAATTTTATATTTATCAAGGTAAATACAAGCGCGCTTTGGAAATAGCCGAGTATGCAATAAGGGTTCACACGGGAGATACGCATTTGATGTTGAAAAAAGCCCAACTGCTTGCTTCCCTAAACAACGAAACACAGGCTTTAGGAATTTTGAACGAATTGGCGATAGTTGACCCAAACAATTCGGATATTTACCTTACTAAGGGCGCAATACATTCGCAATTGCGCAATTATTTGTTAGCCATAGATGAATACTTACTGGCTCTGCCCAATGCCGAAGAGCCGGATTATATTTACCTGAGTATTGCTTTTGAGTACGAAAACATGGGTAATTACTCAAATGCTATTGAATTTCTTGACAAGGCTCTAAAAGCCAATCCCGACAACCATTTGGCGCTATACGAGTTGGCATATTGTTTCGACCTCCTGGGGATGAATGAGGAGAGTGTAGCCTATTTCGAAAAACTGATAGATGGCAATCCATACAACAAGGAAGCATGGTTCAACCTGGGAGCATCGTACAATAATGCTGGTCTTTACGAAAAGGGTATTGAAGCATTCGACTATGCACTTGCAATAGACGACCAACATAAGAACTCGTGGTTCTACAGAGGGTTGTCGTTTACCCTATTGGAAAAATTTAGCGAAGCATTAGAGTCGTTTCTTCATTCCATCGAAGATGATGAGGGCGATGCTGTAAAATATTATCACATTGGAGAATGTTATGAAAAGCTTGAGCAATTCTCCACGGCTTTGGAAAACTACCGCAAGGCCACTGTTCTCGATCATACCTTGGCCGATGCTTGGGCGGGCATGGGAGTTTGCGAGATGGAGGCAGGTAATACAGGCAAAGCCATAAGGCATTTTGTAAGAGGAGCCGAACTCGACCCCAACAATGTATCGTACATCTGCTTGTTGGCCGATGCTTATGCCACCGCAGGCGATATCCAGCGCGCTCAAGACACCTACGAAAAAGCCGTGGCAGAGCAACCAACAGATGCAGAATGCTGGACTGAATATGCGGATGCTCTCTGGCGAAACGACCTGCGCAAGGAAGCATTGCAGGTATCACAAAGAGCACTTGAAATTTTGCCCACAAACTCCACCATCCTTTACAGAATAGCTGCATTCATGTGGCTCACTGGTAACGAGAACGATGCCACCTACTTTCTCATGGTGGCTATTGAACAAAATTATGATGAACACAAGGCTTTACTTTCTGCTTTTCCTGTTTTGGAAACCCACGAAAGATTCTTAAAGATTGTTGAACAACACAAATTTCCATTGCAATAAACCACTGCCATGTATCTTCGCACCTTGCCCCAAAGAGCTTCCAAACCACGCGCAGTAGGCACTGCAATGGTTATGGATAAAGGCTTGAGCCTCAGAGAAGCAAACGACCTAATGGAAACGGCCGGTCATCTTATTGATTTCGTAAAATTGGGCTTTGGTACTTCGCTTTTTACCAACCATGTGAAAGAGAAGGTGAAAATTTACCAACAGGGCGGCGCAAAAGTCTATGTTGGAGGCACCCTCTTCGAAGCGTTTGTTGTGAGAGGACAATTGGAAGACTACAGAAAATTTATTGACCACTTGGATTTGGATGCTGTAGAAATTTCTGATGGCTCCATCTATATTGACCATAGCGAAAAATGCAACTATATCAGACTTTTCTCTGCCGACAGAATGGTGCTTTCTGAGGTAGGTGCCAAAGATGCAGAAGTAGTGTATGAGGCTGCAACTTGGATAGCAGAAATGCAAGCGGAATTGCAAGCAGGAAGTTCTTTTGTTATTGCAGAAGCCCGCGAAAGTGGCACTGTGGGTATCTATGAAAGTTCGGGCAAGGCCGACACATCGCTCATTCACGACATATTGAAAGCAATACCCGGCAACAAGATTATTTGGGAAGCTCCACTCAAATCGCAGCAAGTGTATTTTATAAAGCTATTGGGATTTGATGTCAATTTGGGCAATATTGCCCCAAACGACATTATTCCTTTAGAAACCTTAAGAATGGGACTAAGAGGCGATACGTTTTTTGATTTCTTACCCGAAGAGCTTCAAAAATTTCGCATCCCAAAGTGAAATTAAGCTACAAATGCAATCACATGGTTTTAATATATGCTGGTATTTGGGTGATTCAACTTCTCCATAACTTCCAATAAAGCCTTTTTCATACCATCCGATTACTAAGCATCAGTAAGATTACCTTTGTGCATTGCGGCAACGCATGAAGGCAAAACAAATAAGGCCATTTTGGCTAATTTTCTTTTATGAGAACTTTCGGACTTATTGGTTATCCTCTCGGACACAGTTGGTCGGCAGGATATTTTGCACGCAAATTTCAACAAGAAGGTATCATTGACGCACAATACCTGAATTTTCCATTAGACAATCTCGATAAACTTGCAGAGCTGCTACATAAGGAACGCCAGCTTTTGGGATTGAATGTTACCATACCTTACAAAGAAAAAATCATACCCCACCTTGACACCCTTGTAGGAGCAGCGCGACAAATTGCAGCTGTGAATTGCATTAAAATAACAAGAGATGCAGGCACGGTACATTTAAGTGGCTACAATACCGATGTGGATGGATTTGAAAAAAGTCTGATGGGGAAGATAGATTTTGCTAATAAAAAGTCCTTAATTCTTGGCACAGGAGGTGCAGCCAAAGCTGCCGAATGGGTGCTTGGCAAACATAATTGCCAAATCGTGAGGGTTTCGCGTGCTCCAATTGAAGGTGTAGCTTTGGGCTATGATGATATTACTCAGGAATTATTGAACGAATGCACCTTGATAATCAATGCTACACCATTGGGAATGATGCCCAACCAAAACACCTACCCACCCCTGCCATATCACTGGCTTCATAGGAATCACTTCCTGTTTGATATGGTTTATAATCCGACCGAAACAGATTTTCTCAAAAAAGGAAAGAAAATGGGATGCCAAACCATCAATGGCTTGGAGATGTTACACTTACAAGCAGAAGCCGCTTGGGCTGTTTGGAATTCCTAACTTTTTGCTGCAACCAAAGCCCCTGCTATTCCCGAATCCATTTCAAGTATCCATAGCCAATGCCGAATGTGAATATTGCCCCAAATATCACACCAACAAAGGGATTCACACCATAAACGGGCTCCTGAAAAAGCATATAAATTCCAAATAGGGTTGCAAAGAGTCCTGCGAAAAACAAGGATAGAAAAAAGAACTTATCCAAGGTCTTTAAAAGTGTTTTGCTGCTACTGCTTCCTCCATAGTCAGTTTTGGATTGCCTAAGATTTTCGGCATATGTTTCGGATGCTCTCCTTCGATAAACCACCCTGTATGAAACACCGTATCTAAGCCTCAAATCGTATAGATGCCGTTTGGCAGGCTTGGAAAGAATTTGATATGCCTCATTGAGTTTTTGAAATTCAGCAGTGGACGATCCATGATTCATATCGGGATGCAGTAACTTGGCCTTTTCCCTAAACGCCGTGCGAATGGCATCTACAGTTGCATTGCGCTGAACCCCAAGAACTTCATATAAATCGGGCATCAGGTGATTCGTTTAGATTTTGTAAAAATACGATAATTTCTTCTAACATCTGTTTTAGTGCTATTGCATTAGAATCACTTTTTACAAAGTATGCCAATGAAATGACACACCTAAGGTCATAACTTGAAAACTTGATAAATGACAATTAGCGGTCACTAAAATAATTTAGAAAGAAAAATATTTGGTTGAACAAAAAATAATGCCGTACTTTGCACTCCCAAAAAAAGAGCATTAACAGCCTTAAAACTTATAGATAATGTCAAGAGTTTGTCAGATTACCGGTAAAAAGCCCATAGTTGGAAACCATGTTTCGCACTCCAACATCAAATCCAAAAGATGGTTTATCCCCAACATTCAGGAAAAGCGTTTTTTCATCCCAGAGGAGAACCGTTGGATTACACTGAAGGTTTCCGCTAAAGGGATAAAGATTATCAACAAAAAGGGCATTTATGCCTGCATTCAGGAAGCGATAAAAAGCAATAAGGGCATGTAATTTTCCCCGTTTATTAAAAACTTTTGGCTGTGCCCGTAGGGTAGCAGCCTTTTTTTGTTTCCATACACACGGGTTTAGCAAGGAATAGTTTTCAATGTTAATATTTATTAAATCTTCACTACCTTAAGCATTGATAAAATCAATACAGTCAACATAAGGCAACTGTTTTTGTCTTGTTGAAAACAATAGAAATATTGTGGATTTTATTTGCCAATTGATATAATCGCTAATTTAGTGCCCTAAAACTTGGAATGACTCACAGATTGAGTGTTCTGTAATTACAAGGCTCTCGTAAAGTTTTGACAAAACAATCAGCATTGTTGAGACTTTTATTAGCACACAATTCTCTTGAGAATGTTTTTGCATACACGAATGAAAACATAAGGGCAAATCCCAAAAGACCTTTTAGAATTCAATTTTACAGATGAAACTTTTTCTCACATATTCTTATTTGATTTTGTTAGCCTTAGGGCTGTATTTGCCAAAAGCTGAAGGAATCCCAAGTCTGATTCGTCCGCGCCATATTATACAGTTTTCGGGCATAGTTGTGGAGGGCGATAGCCTAACTCCCGTGCCATTTACCAATATCTGGGTAAAAAACACACATAGAGGTACTGTTTCCGATTTTTATGGCTTTTTCTCGATTGTTGTGCAAGCCCACGACACTTTGCGTTTTAGCAACATTGGCTATAAGGATGTGTATTATGTAGTACCCGATACTATGAGGCAGAATCGTTACTCTGTGGTACAAATTCTCACCCGCGATACCATCATTCTACCAGAAACGGTAATTTTCCCTTGGCCAACCAGGGAACAATTCAGGCATGCATTCTTAAACACCAAGATTCCCGACGATGATTACGACCGTGCCATGCGCAACCTTGCCATTGCAGAGATGCGCGAAAGGTTGGAGCGAATGCCTATGGATGGCGGGGCAAATTTCAGACATGCCATGAACCAGCATGCGCAAAGAATGTATTACATTGGTCAAACACCACCCATGCGTATTTTCGACCCCTTTGCTTGGGCACAATTTATTAGGGCTTGGCGCGAAGGACGGTTTCGGCGATCCGATTAATCCATTGAAAATGCATTTTTTTGTTTGCAAAGGTGTTTTATCATAAATATCCATAATCATCATCCTTTCCATCGAACCCATGCAGCTTGGAGCCGGTTGCACATTCCGAACAACTTCCCTGATTCAGGCTGCGGCTTCACGGCTGCTAATGTTTATTGTCTTTGTTCTTGCTGCAGGAAACCCTGCTTTTTCACAAAAGGCAATGGTGGAAGGAGTAGTGCAAGACATGCAAGGGCAACCCATTGCAGATGTGAATATTGAGGTAGAAACCACCGGTTTGGGTACAGTTTCTAACCAAGAGGGCAAATTTCGTTTAGAGCTACAGGTAGGGGCGCATCACTTGATTTTTTCCCATATTTCATACAGCCCTGCAAGACTCACATTGGTAGTGCAAGAAGGACAGAATGTGCCATTGGTAGTAGAATTAGAGTCTGCTGCCAGACATTTGCCCGATTTTGTTGTGAGGGAACAAGTGGACTTCCCTTCGGGCATGCAACGGCTCGATCCCAGACATGTTCGGGTCCTGCCGGGACCCACACGAAGCGTTGAGTCGCTATTAAAAACCCTGCCGGGAGTTTTTTCGCGTTCAGAGTTGTCGCACCAATATTCCGTTAGAGGAGGCAATTTTGATGAAAACCTTGTGTATGTAAATGGCATTGAGATTTATCGCCCATTTTTGATTCGCTCGGGTCAGCAGGAGGGCCTGAGTTTTATCAATAGCGACTTGGTACAGTCCATAAGATTTTCGGCCGGTGGATTTGAAGCCCGATTTGGCGACAAAATGTCATCGGCTTTGGATATTGAATATCGCAGACCCACAGAATTTGCAGGCTCGGCGGCAATTAGTCTGCTCGAAGGTTCATTGCATCTGGAAGGCACTGCCAATAACGGCAAAACTACCTTCTTGACGGGATTACGGCACAAGTCGAACCAATATCTGCTTGGCACACTTGATGCAACGGGCGACTACCAACCATCGTTCACCGATTTTCAAGCACTGATTACCCATGCTATCAATCCACGGTTAGAAATCAGCCTGCTGGGCAACTACAACCGCAACAATTACCTCTTTGAGCCTGTAGAACAAACTACCCGCTTTGGAACCGCAACCGATGTGCGACAACTCACCATCGCATTCAGAGGGGCAGAAATCAATAGGTTTGTAACAGCAATGGGCGCACTTTCTATGCAATATCGCCCCAATCCATCACTAAGGCTAAGGTGGAACATGAGCCTGTTTAATAGCGATGAGTCGGAAACATTTGATGTGGTTGGCAGCTACTTGGTATCGAGGGTAGAAACCGATTTCGGGCGCGACAATTTTGGGCAAACCACAGGTGAGGCATTAGGAGTGGGAACTTTTCTACGGCACGCTCGCAACAGATTGGATGCTTTGGTTTGGAACGCTAGCCATACAGGACAACTTATTGGAAACAACCTTTCGTTGGTATGGGGTGTTCGATTCCAACAAGAACGAATTACCGATAGGCTCAACGAGTGGACTATGATCGACTCCAGTGGATTTTCTCTTCCACGAAAGCCATACCATCTAATTCTGCTACAGGACACATTGTTTGCACGATTGCGCCTTCAATCGTCGAGAATTTCGGGATTTGTGCAAAACACTTGGGTGTTTAATCCATCATTTGGAAGATTATCCTTAACAGCAGGAGCCAGGGTCAATTATTGGTCGCTCAATCGCCAATTCCTATTCAGCCCCCGGAGCACGCTTGTTTTTATTCCCAGCAATATGCCTCAATGGAATTTTAGAGCATCAGTCGGATATTTTCATCAGCCGCCGTTTTACAGGGAATTGCGCGATTTTGCGGGAAACCTCAATACCCAAATACGGGCGCAGGAATCCATACACTTTGTTTTAGCATCTGAATATCATTTCACAGCTTGGGGAAGACCATTCAAATACACCACCGAACTTTATTACAAAGACCTGAACAACCTTATCCCCTATCAAATAGACAATCTTAGGATTCGCTATTTTGCCCGAAACATGGCCGATGGATATGCAACCGGTATAGATATGAAGTTGCATGGTGAGTTTGTGCCCGGATTAGCATCTTGGGCAAGTATGTCGCTGATGAAAACCGCTGAGCGGATTCATGACGGTGTTAATGGAAATGTACCCGAAAACCTTTTTCCTGACGGTTTTATTCCACGCCCAACCGACCAGCGGTTTAGTTTTAGTCTGTTTTTTCAGGATTTTCTGCCAAGAAATCCAAACTACAAAGTGCACTTAGCCTTTTTCTATAGCACCGGTGTGCCATTTGGTCCGCCATCCGACAATACTTTCCGCAATGCACTCCGAATGGCGCCCTACCGAAGGGTAGATATCGGATTCTCTAAGCAACTGATTGGAGAATCCACTCAAAGAAACGCCAACAACTTCTTCAGACATTTCGACAATCTGTGGATTACAGCAGAAATTTTCAATCTGCTGCAAATCAACAATACTATTTCGTACCATTGGATAAGAGATGTGGAAAACCGGTTGTTTGCAGTGCCAAATTATCTTACCAGCCGTTTGATAAACCTAAAGCTTGTGGCGCAATTTTAATTATATCTGCCTTTTTGTCAGATGTTCATTGCATCAAACGCAGCAAAATTTACACTTTCTGGCAAAAAACAGCAATGGCACAATCATTGCGTATAGCGTAGTCGTAAAATCAGAATCAACATTAACATAATAATCAAAATGGGAAAAATTATTGGAATTGACTTGGGTACTACCAACTCCTGCGTTGCTGTAATGGAAGGCAACGAACCTGTTGTAATACCCAACAGCGAAGGACGGCGAACCACACCATCTATAGTGGCATTTACCGAAAATGGTGAGCGCAAAGTGGGTGATCCTGCAAAAAGGCAGGCAGTTATTAATCCTACAAAAACCATAGCTTCCATTAAGCGACTAATGGGTGAATCGTTTGAGTCGGCTGCCAAAGAAAGAAACAGGTCATCTTATGTGGTTGTAAAAGGTGAAAACAACACCCCACGCGTAAAAATAGACGACCGTCTTTATACGCCACAGGAAATCTCAGCCATGGTGCTTCAGAAAATGAAAAAAACCGCAGAAGACTATTTGGGGCATGAAGTAACTGAGGCAGTTATTACTGTGCCTGCATACTTCAATGATTCGCAGCGGCAAGCTACCAAAGAAGCAGGTGAGATTGCCGGTCTAAAGGTGCGTAGAATCATCAACGAGCCTACAGCAGCATCGCTTGCCTATGGCCTCGACAAGAAGAACAAGGATATGCGTATTGCAGTGTATGACCTTGGCGGTGGTACTTTCGATAT
>DMJL01000113.1:7057-15041 GCA_003451785.1 Bacteroidales bacterium | reverse complement strand
ACCCATCTTGGAGGCGACGATTTCGACAATGCTATTATTGACTGGCTTGCCGACGAATTCAAAAAAGACGAAGGCATTGACTTGCGCAAAGACCCCATGGCTCTGCAAAGACTCAAAGAAGGTGCGGAGAAAGCAAAAATCGAGCTTTCCAGCTCTACTTCAACAGAAATAAACCTGCCCTACATAATGCCCGTTGACGGTATTCCAAAGCACTTGGTTAGAACACTTACACGCAGTGCATTCGAAAAACTGATAGATAAGTATGTGCAAGCCACTTTGGAACCTTGCCGTATCGCCCTAAAAGGTGCCGGTTATACAGCCAACGATATTGATGAGGTGATCTTAGTGGGTGGCTCAACCCGTATTCCCGTAATACAGGAAGCAGTAGAAAAATTCTTTGGCAAAAAGCCTTCCAAAGGTGTAAACCCCGACGAAGTTGTAGCTGTGGGTGCAGCAATACAAGGCGCAGTACTTACTGGAGAAATAAAGGATGTTTTGCTGTTGGATGTTACTCCTTTGAGTCTTGGAATTGAGACCTTGGGTGGTGTGATGACAAAACTCATTGAGGCCAACACTACCATTCCTACCAAGAAGACAGAAGTTTTCTCAACAGCGGCCGACAGCCAAACATCGGTAGAGATTCATATCCTGCAGGGTGAAAGACCCATGGCCAGAGACAATCGCACCATTGGGCGTTTCCACTTAGATGGTATTCCGCCAGCTCCAAGAGGCTTACCACAAATTGAAGTAACCTTCGATATTGATGCAAACGGCATTCTGAATGTATCTGCCAAAGACAAAGCAACCGGCAAATCCCAACAAATACGGATTGAAGCATCAAGCGGGCTTACCGATAGCGAAATTGCACGAATGAAAAGAGAAGCGGAGGAAAATGCAGATAGCGACCGCAAGATGAAAGAAGAAATTGACAAGCTCAATGCGGCCGATAGTATGATTTTTCAAACCGAGAAGCAGCTAAAAGAATTTGGCGACAAAATTCCTGCAGATAAAAAAGCTCCTATCGAAAAAGCTTTAGAAGAGCTAAAAGAAGCGCATAAATCAAAGGATATAGCAAGAATTGATACTGCTTTGGCCAATTTGAATAATGTATGGCAAGCTGCAAGTGCAGAAATGTACCAAGCAACCCAACAACAGACAGGAGCTGACAACACAAAAAACACCGATAAATCAAATGAAGGCAAAGCCAACAACGATGTTACGGATGTAGATTTCGAAGAAGTGAAGTAGCACTGATTTGACAAATAAAAGCCAGAAAAGCCATTCCAAGATTTTGGAATGGCTTTTCTGCTTTGGATATTGACCCGTTGGGCTGAATTTACTATTCCGTGCACACTGAAAAACTATTCTACAAATCAACATTCCCTGTCCCGCCAATGAGGCAATCGCTCACCCAAACTTTGAGCCAATAGCCTATAGCTAACAGCCATTTGCCTTGCTGAACGAAGTGCTTGCACTGAGCTACTGTTCAACTGAGCGCAGCCGAAGTGCTTGCACTGAGCCAATGCTCCTCTGAGCGCAGCCGAAGTGCCGAAGTGAAGTATCAAACTCCCCATGGAGGTAATTGAGCGTATCGAAATGCGCCCAACTTATTGGATTGCTCCAAAATTTATCTTATTGTCTGCATAAATTCCATCGCACAGCACATTCATATCCCAAAATTTCAAAATGTTTTTTGAAACCATCCGAAAACCCCAACCCATTAATGCCCACTATTTTGCCTATTTCCTACACAGCATTGATTATTGTAGATTGGTTTTAAATCCCTAATTTTACAGAGCAAAACTGAATTGCATTTACATGATTTTATGTTTTAAAGGGTTTGCGCATCACAAAACTTTAAGCAAAACTAATTTTTCAAAAAAACCACACTATATGAGACAATTACGGGTCATATTCAAAAGTATAGTCATTGGGTTGCTTCTATCGAATCTGATAATAAGTCCACTAATTGCATTAGCGGATCCTATAGGATTGCATCAAGATGATGTATCAGTAGTTGTACCGACTTTTGAGAAAGCATTGACCCCCGACCAGATAGTGGAACGAGATGCACAAGCAGTCAATCAAAAGCAGGGAACCGCTATGTTTGCAGGTTTTTCTTTAGACACCCAGTTATCTCCTGTGCATGATGGAACCATGATAATCAAAGATGGAAATACACATGTTTGGAGAATGTTGATAGTAAGCCCGGGTGCATTGCAAACAGGTTTGGTTTTCGATAGATTTGCTTTGGGTGCTGGCGAAAAATTATTCGTTTATACACCCAACCTTTCGGTTGTGCATGGGCCTTATGTTAGGAGCGACAATGTTGCATCGGGCATACTCGCCACACCCATCACCGCAGACGACTCATTGGTGGTTGAATTTCATGCTCCTATTACAAACGGAATACTACATACAAATCATCCATTGCGGTTAACAAGTGTAGTACACATAGTCCAAGGAGGTCATAGCGACGGGCAATCGTTCTTAAAAGGCATTGGCAGTGCAGGTGGTTGCAATGTTAATATCAACTGCATCGAAGGACAAAACTGGCAAAGACAAAAGCGAGGTGTAGCCAGAATGATGATGCGGGTTGGAACAAGCATGTTTTATTGTTCCGGCACTTTGATTAATAATACTCGCAACGATGGAGCCATGCTGTTTCTTACGGCAGAGCACTGTGGCACAGGAGCCACTCCTCAAAACTTAACACAATGGCGGTTTTATTTCAATTTTGAAAGGTCAGGATGTGATAATACAGGGATTGTTCCATCACATTTTATGCTTACAGGAGCAGAGGTACTTGCTTCTGCTTGGCTATCCAATGGCTCCGACTTCAAACTACTGCGATTGACACAAACGGCTCCCAGAGATTGGAATCTTTACTGGAATGGCTGGGACAGAAGGGAATACCCCAGCAACTCGGGGGTAGTAATCCATCATCCCAGTGGCGATGTAAAAAAAATTTCAACCTACTGGGAGCCTACCACACCGGTTACCCCCAATTTTGGCGGGCAAATTATGGCCACCAATTCTGCATGGAGGGTGGTTTGGGCACCTACTACTACCAATCATGGAGTTACGGAAGGAGGATCGTCAGGTTCACCTCTTTTCAATTCCGATGGATTGGTAATTGGCACTTTAGCAGGTGGGCAGGCAACATGCAACCACAGGAATCTTCCCGATTTTTTTGGTCGGTTCTCGCATCACTGGAATCTGAATGGTACGCATCCCACTATCAGCCTCGCATCGCATCTCGATCCGTTAAATACGGGTGTTGAGGTTTTGGGTGGCTTCGATCCCAATCTGCCAACCCATATACAAAATCCGGCTGATGCAGCTCCTGAGATCGCCTCAATGCATTTTGTACAAGAATCTAATTTTATAAACATGAGATTTACAAAAAGTATATCTCAGGCACAGGTTGCAATATTCAATGCAAGTGGCAACCTAATCAAAACAGAAGATTTAGGGCAAGTGCTAGCAAATACCGTTAGAACGATTTCGACTCACGGTCTGCGTCCGGGCATGTATTTAGCAAAAATAAACGCACAACTGGGAGTATCTGTCCTCAAATTTATTGTAGTGAGATAGCGCAAGTTAACCAAGTATCCAATGGCTTCTAATGCAGTTGTCATGTAACTTGGTGTGAAAACAAGCAATTTATGGATGTTATTTCAATAAATGCCATCTGCGATTATATTTTTCTTTGTTCAATGAAAATGTTTGTGCTTTATTAGCTTACCACATTCTGGGTGGCTCAAAATAAGTTTTCACCAAAGGTTTGCGGTCGCAAACTGCAGTATTTTTTTCTAATTTTCAACGAGTTAAAACACGCTACAGATTATCAAAAAGCCGCCAAAAAAGTTTGGCTTCAAAATCTAAACAATCATTTAATTTCCGTTTTTGGTTACCTTTGCCCCTGGTTTGTATGTAGAATTCTTCCATCAACCTAAGGAAACCAATTTTTTATTTGTCAGGCATTAACTAAATCCCAACCTGAAAAGTATGTCAATAAAACAAAAGACCCTCGATTTAAAAAAACGAATGCAAAATGCCCTTCAAGGAGGCGGTGCTAAGGCTATTGAAAAACAGGTAGCTATGGGAAAAATGACTGCCCGCGACCGCATCATTTCGCTATTGGACACCAACTCTTTTCATGAGTACGACCTCTTTGTGGAGCATGCCGCCAAGGATTTTGATATGGATAAAAAGTACCTTGCAGGCGATGGAGTAATTACAGGTACCGGAACCATAAGCGGTCATCCTGTTTGTATTTTTGCTCAAGACTTTACAGTAGCAGGGGGTTCTCTGGGTTTGATGCATGCAAGGAAAATCACCAAAATTATGGATCATGCCATGAGCCTAAAGATTCCACTTATAGGTATCAACGATTCTGGTGGTGCCCGCATACAAGAAGGGGTGAATTCACTTGCAGGTTATGGAGAGATTTTCTATCGCAACACACAAGCATCCGGTGTAATTCCACAGATTTCGGTGATATTGGGACCATGTGCCGGAGGCGCAGTGTATTCGCCCGCTCTAACCGATTTTGTTTTTGTGGTGGATAAGATTTCGAAGATGTTTATTACCGGGCCTGAAGTAATCAAATCGGTGCTTGGAGAAGAGATAAGCATGGAAGAATTGGGTGGCGCACGGGTGCATAGCGAAATTACTGGCAATGCCCATTTCTTTGCTGAAAGCGAAGCCGAATGCTTCGACCAGATAAAAAAACTGATGACTTACATCCCTTGGAACAACACCAAGAAGGCTGACCCTTATCCAAAGAAAGCTCCACGCACCAAAGAGTTTAAGATAAGCGAAATCATGCCAACCGATCCACGGGAGCCTTACGATGTACGCAAGGTAATAATGGCCATAACAGACGATAGCAACTTCTTTGAAATACAAGAAATGTTTGCTGCAAATATTGTAATAGGTTTTGGGCGCATCAACGGGCAGACTGTAGGCTTTGTTGCTAATCAACCTATGGTGCTTGCCGGAGTGTTGGATGTGGATTCGTCGGATAAGGCTGCAAGGTTTATTAGGTATTGCAATGCATTCAATGTGCCGTTGGTAACGCTGGTTGATTTGCCCGGCTATCTTCCCGGAATTGACCAAGAACATGCAGGTGTTATTCGTCATGGCGCAAAAATTCTTTACTCATATAGCGAAGCTACAGTGCCCAAAATAACGGTGATTTTGCGAAAAGCTTACGGCGGCGGTTATATTGCCATGTGTAGCCGGCATTTGAAAGCCGATTTTGTGTTCACTTGGCCCACTGCCGAAATTGCTGTGATGGGACCCGAAGGTGCTGCAAATATTATTTTCAGAAGCGAAATATTAAATGCCGAAAATCCCGACCAAGTAAGAAAAGAGAAGATTGAAGAGTACAAGCAAAAATTTGCCAATCCGTATGTCGCAGCAGCTCACGGCTATATTGATGCAGTAATCGAGCCCGACGAAACCCGCAAATTTATTGCACACGCTTTGGAAATATCTGTGCAGAAATCGGAAAAAAGTCCAGAGAAAAAACACGGACTACCCCCATTTTGATTCCATCCGCACTGGATTTTTAAAAAACCAAACTTTACAAAGATGGAAAACACACCAGAAAACCCAAATAGCACTCCACTTCAAAGCTTCAAAGTGGGCGATGATGAGTATTTCACAATCGTACCCCAAAAATTTCTTAATCGAAAAGCATACCAAACACCAAACCCCAAAATCATTACCTCCTTTATGCCCGGAAATATTCCGGATGTGTTTGTAATGATTGGAGATGTAGTTGTAGAAGGTCAAAAGCTTTGCACACTCGAAGCCATGAAAATGAAAAATGTGATTTACTCGCCCTGCTCAGGCACAGTGAAGAGCATAAATGTTGAGCCGGGCAAAATGGTACCAAAGAATTTTGTGCTGATAGAAATAGAGTAACCACCTAAATGTTTTTTCAAACCCCAAGCAAGATTCATTCTTAGCTTGGGGTATAAATTTTGCGTAATGGAATTGATTTTTGCAACCGGAAACCCCAACAAACTTATAGAAGCCTCCGACATATTGGGAGTAAGCTTCAAGCTCCAAAGTTTACGGCAATTGGGATTTACTGGCGAAATAGAAGAGCCTTGGCATTCATTTGAAGAAAATGCGCTTGCAAAAGCACGATTTGTATATCAGAAATATGGCATGAATTGTTTTTCCGACGATAGCGGATTGGAAGTAGAAGCACTTGGAGCCTTGCCCGGAGTGCAATCGGCATATTTTGCAGGTCACGAAAAAAATTGCGCCAACAACCTAAACAAACTTTTAAGGGAGATGGAACATCAGCCTAACCGCGCTGCCAGATTTAGAACAGTTGTAGCTTTAATTCTAAGGGGCAAGGAGCATATTTTTGAAGGCACAGTAAACGGAGCGATTACCTACGCACCCCAAGGTGATGGCGGCTTTGGATACGACCCTGTGTTTGTCCCCAATGGATATACTGCCACATTTGGTGAACTACCTAAGGAAGTGAAAAACCTGCTGAGCCACCGAGCCGAAGCGTTGAGAAAAATGCGCGATTTTTTGTTGTCCTATGAGCAAATAAACACTTAATTCTCAAAAAAAGGTTGGTCAGAATTTTGGAATCTTTCTAATTCTGCTCTAACGACAACTTCACGAATGCATCAAGTTCATCGTACCACTCCTGCCCATATTTGCGGATAAGTGCATCTTTGAGAAAACGAAACATACGCACCTTCAACTTCCTACCTTTCTTTACAGCAGCACGGCAAATATGCCAACAATGATAATTTAGCGCATCATAGTCGGGAAACTTCGATATTCTTATGGGATAAAGATGGCATGAAACGGGTTTTTGAAAATCTATTTCCCTTTCCAACCATGCCTTTTCTATTGCACATTTGGCAGTATCGTGCTCGTCGTAATACACATAAGCACAATCGCCTGCATTTATTAAAGGTGTAACTGGCAGCCCTTCGGCATCTGGCACCCAAAGCCCTGTATTTGTGAGAACATCGTAATTTTGTTCTGAAAGGTAGGGTTTCAATTTGGGAAAAATTTCCTGCAAAATGGGCAATTCATCGGCTGCAAGAGGTGCTCCTGCATCACCTTCTATGCAACATGCACCCTTGCAAACACTCAAATCGCACGCAAACTGCTCGGTGTAGATCTCTTCGGAAATAAGTGTTGACCCAATAATAATCATTGGGCAAAATTAACTATTTCAATGGTGCTGCCAATCTGACTGAAATACTTTAAATAGACTTAGCGCAAGTACAAAAAACTAATTCACTATAGTTTTACGCTAAGATTCTGCCATGAATTTTTATAATGATTACCTACTGAATCGTAAGCCTGTACAATAATGAGGCAAAATTGCCACACTGTGAAATGTTGGATCGAATATTTTAAAAATTCAGCATAAAGGTTAATAAAATGCGATTTACGAAATGGTTTGTCCGAGCTTTATTAAAACCACACAAAATTTGAATCCCACAAAACATTTCTGTTAGCAGCGGCAATCCAACCTGAAAAACTTCTAAAAGTATTAAAGCATATTTTGGGATGCAGATGATTTTACTAAAATCTTAAACTTCTCTTCATGCTATGCAACTTATAGGGCGTAAATATTGCACAAAATACCCAAATAATGCCATAGCGGGACGCTATTAAAAAGTTTATGTTAACTCATCGTTAAATATGTTGAAAAACCCTGGTTTGTTCATAGAAAGTTGATAAATCTTTTTGGAATCTCGCTTAAGGAATAGCTTGATAGTTAATTTTGCACAGAAAAAATTAACACCCCAAAAACGATGGATTTTGTATTGCAAGAGTATCCTGCCAATATGGAAGTTGCCGGTCAGCTTGGTTTACTTCCCCAAGAATACGAGCTTATTTGCCAGTATTTAGGTCGAAAGCCCAACTACACTGAGCTGAGTATTTACTCGGTAATGTGGTCGGAGCATTGCTCATACAAAAACTC
>DMJL01000113.1:0-6673 GCA_003451785.1 Bacteroidales bacterium | reverse complement strand
GCAGGTGCCGAAAATGCGGGTCTGGTGGATCTGGGCGATGGATTGGCTTGTGTGTTTAAGATCGAATCGCACAACCATCCTTCGGCATTGGAGCCTTATCAGGGGGCTGCGACCGGTGTAGGTGGTATCAATCGCGATATTTTCACCATGGGTGCCCGCCCAATTGCACAACTCAACTCATTGAGGTTTGGCAATCCCACCCTTGCCCGAACCAAGTGGTTGTTGAATGGGGTTGTGAAAGGAATTGGCGATTATGGAAATGCTTTCGGAGTTCCAGTAGTTGCCGGTGAGGTGTTTTTCGACGCTTGCTACAATCACAATCCATTGGTGAATGCAATGTCGGTAGGCACAGTGAAGAAAGGTAATATCATCTCTGCCACCGCTTCGGGCGTTGGCAATCCGGTGTTTATTGTTGGCTCTTCTACAGGCAAAGACGGCATCCATGGGGCTACATTTGCTTCGGAGGATATTACCGAATCGTCGGCCGACAAGATTCCTTCGGTGCAAGTGGGCGATCCATTTCAAGAGAAGTTACTTTTAGAAGCTACTTTGGAAGTTTTTAAAACAGGAGGCGTAGTTGGAATGCAAGATATGGGTGCAGCCGGTATTATCTGTTCCACAAGCGAAATGTCGGCACGAGGCGAAGTGGGTATGGTGATTCACTTAGATAAAGTGCCACTCAGGCAAAGGAATATGCAACCCTTCGAAATCCTGCTTAGCGAATCACAAGAACGAATGTTGGTGGTGGTTCAAAAAGGATTTGAAGAAGAAGTACAAAAGGTTTTTGATAAATGGGACCTCAATTGCGTGCAAATTGGCGAGGTTACGGAAGGCGGAATGCTTCAATATTACATGCACGGTACTCTGGTAGCAGAAGTATTGGCCGACACCCTTGTACTTGGCGGAGGCGCACCCGTGAACGAACGCGAATACACCCAGCCTGAATATTTCACCCAAAAAGATTCCTTTGATATAGCCGCAGTATCCGAACCCAATAACCTTCCAGAAGTTGCAAAAGCCTTATTAGCCAATCCTAATATTGCATCAAAAAAATGGATTTACGAGCAATACGACTCCATGGTAGGCACCAAAAATATGGGCACGAATAGCCCTGCAGCCGCAGGAATCGTAAATCTAAAAGGCACCGAGAAGGCTCTGGCACTTTCGGTAGATTGCAACTCACGATATGTGTTTGTTGACCCAGAGATTGGAGCAGCCATCGCTGTGGCCGAAGCAGCTCGAAATATTGTTTGCAGTGGGGGCGAACCTATGGCTATAACCAATTGCCTGAATTTTGGAAATCCGTACAACCCGGAGGTATATTGGCAATTTGTAGGCACCATAAATGGCATGGGAAAAGCATGCCGCAAATTCAACACCCCTGTTACCGGCGGAAATGTGAGTTTCTACAATCAAGGAAACATTGATGGAAAAATCACGCCCGTGTATCCCACACCCACCATTGGAATGTTAGGCATGGTGCAAAACAAAAAGCAGATTACAGGAGTTGGGTTTGCAAATGAAGGCGATTTAATTTATTTGATTGGCAAATCGCGCAACGATATAAACTCCTCAGAATATTTGTACAACTACCATAATGTAAAACTTTCGCCACCACCCTATTTTGATATCGACGAAGAGTGGAATATCCAAGAAGCGGTGAAAAACCTCATAAAAAGCGAAATCGTGCAATCGGCCAACGATGTATCGGATGGTGGATTATTTACTACCCTGTTTGAATCGGCACGAGTAAATGGGTTGGGCTTTCATATAGCTTCGGATGCAAACATAAGAAAAGATGCATTCCTATTTGGCGAGAGCCAGAGTAGGATAGTAGTAACCATAAAACCAGAACACAAACAAACACTTCTCGCCGTAATGGATATTTTACCTGTGGCATACAATTTATTAGGAACTGTTGGCGGAAGCGAGGCGATGGTAGATGGTCAATCTTTTGGATCAATTGCCGAGTTAGAATCTGTTTACCAAGGGAGTATTCCTACTATGATGGGAAAATAGCACTCAAATGCTCAAGGAATGCCCCAAAGCTATCATGTAATATCCAATTTCGTCATTCTGCAATTGGAGATGCAGAAGAATCGCTTTTTTATTCTGTCAATCAACTGCTAAACCAACCTGAGAACTTCTTTAATGTACAATGATAGAAGACGAGATAAAAGTAACTCGCTATCAACAACTTATTTTGTTTCGCTCTAATGCCTGTATTAACCGATTTTTATGAGGTTGTCACCAAAAAGAACACAAAGTAAACTCAAGGAACGCATTCAGAAAAAATCTGCGACCTTTGCGAAATACTTTGCGTCCTTTGCCATTGATAATCAATAGCAACTACTTCTTAATGGTTGTTGGCAGGCTATTTAGCCCATTATTAAAGCCATTACAAAGTGATTAAACCTAAAAGTTCACAGAAATTTCCCCTTAATGAAAAAAATTGGAATCCTTTCAGACACCCATGGGTTTTTGCATCCTGAGACAGAAAGGATTTTCCAGTCGTGCGACGAAATCTGGCATGCAGGCGATTTTGGTTCTATAGAAGTTGTAAAGGAATTGCAATCCTTTAAGCTGCTAAGAGGTGTGTATGGCAACATTGACGGTGCTTGGATAAGAGAAGAATTCAAAGAGCTGGAAACTTTCTCTTGCGAGGATGTTACCGTACTTATGAAGCACATAGGAGGATATCCGGGCAAGTACGAAAAATCTATGAAGGCTGCTATCTTGCATCATTCCCCAAAACTGGTAATATGTGGGCACTCACATATTTTAAAAGTGGTTTACGATAAACATTTCAATCATCTACACATCAATCCCGGTGCGGCAGGCAGGTATGGTTTCCATACAACTATTACCATGATCAGAATAGCCATTGATGGCTCGCAAATTAAGGATTTGGAAGTAGTAGAATTTACCAAATAGCAAAACCCAAATCACTCGAACTATCCACTTATGCAACAACTATCTTAGTGCTCCTATCATGGTTAAGATTTACAGATTAGGAGGAGTTTTTCACCGCAATGAACGCAAGGGAAAATCAAAAGGAACGCTAGAAAAAACCATTAATGTACTTTGCGCAACGCTTTGCGCCCTTTGCGATTAAATCCTTTGATAACCACTTGTTTAGTAAAAATATTAGGGGGCTGTTTTGAGAGATTAAAAACCAAAAGGGGAAGTTACCTATAGTGCCTCCCCTCCTTTGGTTGCAATTAATAACCGTGTTTAACTTCTTCGCTGACTTACAGATGCACCCTGACTGGGATCGCCTACGATGTTCTTAGGCAAGTAACCCTTTGGATAATGCGTCTTATAGTCCTTGCCAAACAATCTATTGTGCACCATGGTGTTCTTGTACACATCCCAATCGAACTGACCAACCTTTCGATAGTAAAGCGTTATGATGGATGAAGAAATTACAATGAATGTGGAATAAAGGATGGCAAGCCAAACCATCTGACTTTGCATAGGCTCCTGCGGGAAACTCAAAAGGATGATTGCAAACGACAATGGTCCGTTTTGAATACCCGTTTCCAAAGAAATAGCCCTTTGGCTGATGGGCGGCATACCTACTGCCCGTGATGCCAAAAAGCCAAAGAAAAAACCTCCTAAACCTAGTCCAATGGTTGCAACATAGGCCTGCCATGGTGTTTGAACAAACAAATGCCCATGTCTTGAGAAGGCGGTGATAAGCAAGTACAAAATCACTAATAAGCCCACAAACCCGGCAGTATCTTCAGCGGTCTTAGCCCAGCCTGGAGATTTTTTCTTCAGTATCATTCCTAAAACTACAGGAATCAAAACCATTACAAGGGATGTGATAATATTGCTGGTGGGTATCACAAATTCCCCTTCTTCACCTTTTGCTGCCAATTGGGCCGAAATTTGCTCCACAATTCCGCTGGTATAAACCGTAAGAAGTAAGGGCATCATTATCAATGCCATAACGGTGCTTGCAGTGGTCATGGAAATGCTTAGAGCAACATTGCCTCGCGAAAAATAGGTAAACATATTGGAAGTTGTGCCCCCGGGCAAACATCCAATTAGCACGAGCGAAAGTGCAAAGAATGGCGGCAGATTCAATACTATTGCCAATCCTAAAGCAATTAAGGGCATAAGACCAAATTGCGATAAAAAGCCAATGAATACACCTTTGGGATTTCGTGCTACAGCTTTAAAGTCGTCAATGGTGAGGCTGGCACCCATACCAAGCATAATCACAAATATCATCAAAGCCAACAATGCCTGATCGATTCCGTATAAAAGTTGGGTTGTAAATTCCATGAATAAATTGGTCTTTAAGCTTTTGAATAAATTTCATTAATTACATGGTTGAATTTTTTCTCAACCACATACCTTTTTAATTTGTAGAGATTGGTAAGTTCCTCTCCTACTTGAAAAGAATCGGGCAAGAGCCTAAAATCTTTAATTTGCTCAAAGATTTTAAACCCATTATTAGAAGAAATCATCCTGCGAATCTCGTCTCTAATGATCTTGAGAGCTTCTGGGCTTCGAGCAATATCTTCCATAGTTTGAAACTCATAGCCGGCGGTTTTAAACTCGCTGAGCGAAGGCACGATGAGCGCACCCAAAAACTTCTTGTCTTGCCCCACTACCATTGCTTGCTCTATAAAATTGCTCTGCAACAAGCACATTTCCAATGGCTCGGGTTCCACATTCTCACCACTCGACAGCACAATGGTGGATTTGGAGCGCCCCAAAATCTTCAAACAGTTGTTGTAAGTTACCATACCAACATCACCCGTACGAAGCCAACCATCCGTGATTGTTTGCTCGGTGAGTTCTTGGTCTTTGTAGTATCCTTTCATTACTTGTGGACCTTTTACACATATTTCGCCCCGCTCTCCAAGAGTTTGTATGCTTGGGTCGCTGCTTTGGTAAAGTATTTTGCCGGTTTCGGTATCTAGTATGCGAATCTCGGTTTCGGCAATCGGCGGACCTACAGTGCCCAATATAAGATTGTCGCCTGTGCGAAACGATATTACCGGCGATGTCTCCGTCATACCATAGCCCTCGAGCACAGGAATGCCAACATAATTGAAAAATTTATCTATATGAATAGGCAAAGCACCTCCGCCCGAAATAGTTTCCTTGAGCGAACCACCTGCACCCAGCCTGATTCGTTCCAAAACCGCAGCATTGAAAAATCCGTACCACGGCATCACCAACAGCCAGCGAATAGCTTGCAACGGTAAAAGTAAATACCACAACATCAACGATTGTTTCTTCAACTGAAGTTGCTTATTGAACATATACTGCTGAGACTGAAAATACTGCTTAGCAAGGAAATATGCTATATGAAATAATACCTGCCTTACTGGGTGCGAGGCTTTGATGTTTTTCAAAATTCTTTCATGGAGTTTTTCCCACAATCGAGGTGCCGATGCCATGAAGGTTGGCTCCACATTGCGCATATCCTCGCCCATGGCCATGATGCTGGTATAATAGGTGCAGCCACCAAAACTGATGGTAAACATTTCTACAACGCGCTCAAAAATATGCCAAATCGGAAGTACCGATAATACCCTATCCGACATATCGTATTTACCGGGTAGGTTCCTCACCTGCGACATTATGTTGGCGTGGGTGAGCATCACACCTTTGGGATTTCCGGTAGTACCCGAGGTATAAATCAGCGTAAAAAGGTCGTCAGGTTTTATTTGAGCCATTCGCTCCTCGGCTCTTTTATCGCCATTAAGGCGCAATTGTGCCCCCAGATCAATCACTTCACTTAGGTGCTTTACATCACCTGTGGCTGTTGCCTTGGGATCAAGCAAAATAATCTCTTCCAGAAGTGGGAGATTTTCTTTGAGCCTAAGTATCCGTTTGCAGATTTCCTGTGTTTCGGCAAAAGTTACCTTTATTCCGGCATGGTTGATAATATAAATCAATTCCTTGTCGGTAACATCTCTACCCCTTGGCACATCGGCTGCACCACAAATCTGCACAGCACAATCAGAAAGAATCCACTCAAAACGATTATCGCCAAACAAGCCCACATGGTCGCGAGGCGATACTCCCAAAGAAATAAGACCTGTAGCTAGATTTAAACCCTGCTCATACAATTCTTTGTACGACACAGGACGCCAACTCGTAGCAGTATCGCGCGTGGCAAACGCAGGCAAATTGCCAAAATAAGCACCGGCTTCTTTATAAAGCAGCGCAACATTTTTGGTTACAATCCGATGATTCATAAGGTTTTGCAATTGATGTTTGTGATTCAATACACCCAGATAACTTTTTTGCTACCTATTTGGTGCTGAAACCAAATGCAAAATTAAACTAATTTTAGATATTAATTAAATATTTAAAACATTTGTTTGAAGTAATCATTTTAAATATGCGTTTGCACCATATATGCGCACTCGCACCGTTTCAAGAAACACTACTTCAGGTCATTGATTCAGGTGATTTTGTAATATTAATCGGCGAAAAAAATGGAGGTATTGAGGAAATCAACTATGCGGGGGTCGTAGGTGGTTTCATTTTTTTCCTACAAACCTTCAACCCCTTCGGGGTTGGTATCATGGCTTGGCGAAAGTTGCAATTCTGCCAAAACAGGTGGTCCTAATTTGTCATCCTGACCGAAGGAAAGGATCTGATTTTATGGTGGTATAAAGATGCTTCACTTCGACACTTCGAC
>DMJL01000100.1 GCA_003451785.1 Bacteroidales bacterium | reverse complement strand
CACAGGAGGTGTGGCACTGAAAATATTGAAAAAGCTGTATGGAGCAAGGTTAAGGCGGGTGTCTTTGTCTAAGCTGCTTACCAGGGCTATGGGGCGCGGCGCAACTGCCCCAAGCACATATTGATATCTTTGGCTTGGGCCTAATTCAGAAAGTATTATGGTTTTCATAAATGAAAATGTAGATTTTGATGCTTTTAGTGTATTTGAAAGGATCCTTTAGCAACAAACACCATAGGCTTAAATATGTTTAGTGTAGAGCCATAAAGCAATTTTCTTGAGATTTTTATTGCGAATACGGAAGCAAAGGATTAAGTCCAACAATATAACCATTCGCTACGATATTGGACCTGCTTTATAGAGCTTAGTGATGATATTAACCGAACGAAGTTGCTATCCATTGCGGTGAATTGCAACAAGTTGTGGCAGGCGGGCGATGTCGCGTCAATATTCCCTAAAGTTAAAACATGATAACTGCTTTAGAACTATCACAACATAGGTGATTTTTATACCGCTCGTTGTAGGGCGGTTTTTCTTGTCATGCGAATCCTATTAAAGATTTCTGAATGTGTGTTGTTTTCTTCTTCAATATCGTAATCATCTTGCAATCCAAGCCAAAATTTTGGGGTGTTCCCAAAATAGGAACTTAATCTCAAGGCGGTGTCGGCGGTAATTCTGCGTTTTCCCTTAAGTATCTGTGAAATCCTTGTTTGAGGTATCTCGGTATCTTTTGAAAGTCTATACGCACTAATTTCTAATGGTTTCAGAAATTCTTCCATTAAGATTTCTCCCGGATGTATGTTTTCGAGTCTTTTCATTTTAAATTTCCCCATTTAGTGGTAATCAACAATCTCAACATCGTAACTTTGGTTGTTTTCCCATCGAAAAACGATTCTCCACTGGTCATTTATTCTGATGCTATAAAAATCGTTACCTTTAAGCTTTTCAAGTCTATTTGAAGAAGGTATTCTCAAATCATCAACAGTCTGCGAATTGTTTAACATTCTGAGTTTTCTTCTGCCGATTTTTTGGATCTCCAATGGTAATTTCTTCACTCGTTCACCCACCCAAATACTCTCGGTTTCTTTCGTCCCAAACGATATTATCATTCTTTAGTTAGGTTGCTAACGCCAAAGATAAGCAAATTTTACAAATAAGTAATTGACTTTCCATTAAAAATACTATAATCCCTGCATTTTGTTCGTGTCGGCTCTCCAGCATCGAGTGTGCCAATCAAATAATCTGGGCGAAAATACTCATCGCCGGATTCCTGCTTGCTAATGTTGCCCATACTTAGCAAAGAGTAATGCGATGTGCTTTCTGCTGGCACAAGAATGATGCGATAGAAATTAACATGGTGCATGTTTCAATCACATATCCATTCTATCATAAGGATTTCTCCTTAGAAACATTTTTTTTAATGCTTCTTGCGAAATAACCTATGGAAAATCCGGAAGAAAATATCACTGCAAAAACCAGAAATGCTCTTCCTGTCATTTCTATGCCAAGAAGGTTTATTTTAATGGGTTGCCAGTTTTGACCTATGAATATTGCGGTCAATATTAGCACGATAGCCATCAACAAATAAAACATCCTACTGTATTGGGTTTTGGGTTTTTCCATTATTTCCATGTTTTGCATAAGATTTAATTAAACACCGGGTAGTGTGCGAATCATTCTTTTGAGTCTTCTCAATTCACCGCCACTTAGTCGGGTTGTTATCATGTAAGGGCCAGAGTAATACCTAAACTGTAGCCTTGATGCATCTAAGATAGCATTCAAAATTTGCGAGTTTAGGGTATATCTGATCCGACTCTCCCAGAAAAGCGACTCATGCACCCCGGTAACTACCCTAACAAAAACGGAATCGGAAGTAAGTACTCTTTCGGTGGTTGGGGTGGTTTCTTGAATCCTATCAACGGTGAGAACTCTCACAGGTATTTCGAAATGCCTATTGTCTATCATAAAAAAAATGAATGGCTCCACGGGAAAACTCCTTTGGGATAGCCTCAAAGTTTCATACACTATAAAGTTATTTGTACCATCGCCTCTAAATTCCCTTAAAAAATGTTGCGACACACTGATTAATGGCGTTCGCCTTTCCACGCTACGGTTGTGATGCAGGTTTAGCCGCACTCTGTCAATATTCCTTATCCTATCCGATTCCACCAACACGCGATTATTTTGGTGGGTCATTCCCACCAACAACAAAACACAGCTGTTTAGCAAAAATAGGGTAAGGATACCCATCGATAATGCTGCAATTTTTCGAGTGTTAAAAAGCTTTTTCATGGATGTTTCCTCCATTTTTTCATCTTATTTACATCAAGAATCACACCATATTCATGCGTGTTTTCTACCGCAATAGTAATGCGATGGTTACGCCCAGATAGTTACCGATTGCGTAGCCAATTATGCCAATGGTAATACCTGTAACCACAATCTGTCGGTTGCCCAATGCTCCTGCTATTACGGGAACAAACGGTGGTGAGCAGATGAGGGCGGTGGTGGTTATGATGGTGGTATCGGCATTAATTTTAAAAATTTTGCTAAGTATCAAGTGCATAGTCAATGACCCAAAAACCGCAAGTGCAATGTATCCTAATAAACCAACCGATATCTCGCCCATATTGCGCAGATCGGCCATAGATGCTACCACAATACTAAATATCAAGATAAGGTACATGCCCGTGGCGAAAGTCTTTTCTGTTTTGTTAACACTTGGTATGAGCGAAACAAGAATAGCCAATGTGGTTATTACCAGAATTACGGTGGCCATTACCATGTTTTTAGGAACGATGGTGCTCAATGCCCCACCTATACCGGCAATCACTACAGCAATGCCAATTGCTTTTAGTAATGGCAGCAGATAATTGGGCTGAAATACACTGAAAAAAGGTTCTTTTTTGTCGGAGTCCATATCCTGAGTGTTTTCACCTGTATGCGGATATGGTGGCAATATTTTTCTAAACAAAACCTTTCCTATAGAAATCAGAAATGCCAAATATAAGGCACCTATAACCAAATCGTAGGTATGGGTAAGAATGTAAGTTTCCGGGCTTACATCCAAAGCAAGTTTTAATGATGCCAAGTTGGGGGTGCCTCCGGTATAAACACCAATCAACATTCCGGCTACTTTGTAAAGCTCCGGGATATTGGCATTTTGAAAAATAAAAAAACCTGCAACCACCATGGTAACAACCGAAGTTACTCCCAATAACAATGAAACCAAGTCTTTGCCGGCTACTTTTTTCCATTGTTTAATGTTGGTGGAAAACAGCAGAAGTGGTATTGCCATTAGAATGGCTATAGTCATTAGCATATCGCGTACTTGGTATATTCTAAAAGCCCACACATCGGTATTGGGGAGTTGGCTGTTTTGTAACATAGCTTGTATTTCGGCAATGGTAATGTCTGGTTGTGTGAGCATCAACTCATTAAGCAAAACACTCTTGGGAGGCAACAAGCCAATATTTCCTAATATCAGACCCAGCCCATAGGCAATAATTACTGCGCCAAGTTGATTGGCAAATTTATATCTCCTGGTAAGAAAGAGAATGAAAAGGGGCGTAAAGAGATAGAACAAAACTAACAATAGCATTTCCATAGTGAATGATTTTAAGTTTTTGGGCGTATTAAAGGTAAAAGTTTTTTCATGGGATTTGCAATGGTCGTTTTTTTGCGTTAAATTTTCTGTTAAATGCTCAACCTTGCGTTTGGTGGATGTTATTCTCGCCAAAAAACATAAATTTGCAACTCGCTCAATAATTCCTATTGCAATCCATTTCTAATGCTATTTCTATGAAAGCTTTACATAAGTTTCTCGCTGGCACTGCTTTTTTGTTGGTTTCTTTATTTTTGAATGCCCAAACACCGTGGGATTTTTCTGATAGTGCAGTAATTGAACGGCTGCGCTACGATGTTTTTTATTTATCAGCACCAGCCATGCAGGGAAGAGAGTCGGGTACCGAAGGCGAACGCCTTGCGGCAGAATTTGTGGCCCGCCGTATGGCCGAGATAGGTCTAAAGCCCTTTTATGATGGCTCGTACTTTCAAACAGTACCATTCTACAGCGAATTGAAGGTTGGCAATGGCAACAAATTGGCAATCGGTAGAAGGGCATTTGCAACGGGCAAGGATTTTTATGTAATGCCCAACTCGGGCAACGATACCGTGTTAGCGCGCACTGTGAATGTTGCGTTTGGTCTGGAAGGTATCGAGGGTTTTGAAAACTATAAAAATGCACCCCCTGTGGATGGCCGAATAGTAGTAATCGAGTATTTTCTACCACGCGAATTGGATGGCAAGATAGATATGAGCTTTCGTGAGTCATTGGCGCATCGAATTGAATTGGCTGTGGCAAAAGGTGCAGTAGGAGTTATTTTTATCAACACCATGCCTGGTTTTAACAATCCTACTATAAATCTTAGGCAAGCAGCAGCTCGTGCAAATATTCCCGTTGTCTTTGCAGGTGCAGATGTGGCAAATGAATTGAATAGAAGACCCAATCGGAAAGTAACTCTTGCAACCCATCTGTATCGCGATGAGCTTAAAGGTATAAATGTGGCCGGATATATTGACAATGGAGCTTCCACAACTGCGCTTATTGGTGCCCATTTCGACCATTTGGGTTTTGGAGGCCCCGGCTCTCGAAACCCCGGCGAGGTGGCTTTGCACCCTGGAGCCGATGATAATGCAAGCGGCACCGCCGGAATGTTGGAGTTGGCCAGATACTTGGTAAACAGCCCATTGAAAAATAGCAACTACATTTTTATGGGTTTCGGAGTAGAGGAAAAGGGACTCATAGGTAGCAGGTATTTTACCGAGAGCGATGCCTACGATATTTCTCGCATTAACTATATGTTCAACCTCGACATGATTGGTCGCTCCAAAGAAAATAATCTTTCGCTTATAGGCACTGGTTCTTCGCCTTCATGGGATGCTATCATTGATGGGGTTGACCACGAAGGGCTTACAATTCGCAAAAGTCCGGGTGGCTTGGGTGGCTCCGATCATGCCCCCTTTTATCTCAAAGGCATTCCAGTATTGTTTTTCTTCACCGGTATCCACGACGATTACCATCGCCCAAGCGATACGCCCGATAAGGTGAATTTCGAAGGCACCGAAAACATTCTGGATGTTGCCAAAAACATTATTAAAGAGTTAGACGGACAAAGCCGCTTAGTATTTGCCCGAAGTCAGCAAGGCGATACAGCACGAAGGCGTAGCGATGGCGTTTCGCTGGGCGTAATGCCCGACCATGTTTATACAGGCAACGGACTTAGGGTGCTTGCTGTAATGCCCGACCGTGCTGCACAAAGAGCTGGCATGCAAAACGGCGATGTGATAGTGCGTATCAACAATATCGATGTTACCGAAATACAATCCTACATGCGGGCACTTAATCAACTCAGACCGGGAACTACAGCAACCGTTACTGTGAGAAGGGGAGAGGAAACCATTATCCTCACAGTGAATCCTTAAACGCCAAATTAGGCGGATTTACAGTTTTATTAAATAAACTCCATGCTGTTTCTGCGGGTAATCTTCTCGCAGAAATGGCATTTTAGTTTCAAATCTTCTTTATCCACCACTGCAAATCGGGTGTCAACTTGTTCAAAGTTTGTTACGCAGTTGGGATTAAAGCATTTTACGATGCCTATCACCTCGTCGCCAATCATCACATCATTCTTACTCGACACCTGATGGTTTTTGATTTCAATGATGGTAGCGTTAGGTGCTACTAAGGCAATCTTGTTCAATTCATCGGGTTTGAAATATTTGTTAGAAACCTTAATGATTCCTTTCTTGCCGTACTTTTTGCTTTCGAGATTGGTAGCAAATAGCACCATATCGCCATAATTCTCAAGCCCAAGTATTCTGATAACCCTAAAAACCACATTAGCAGGAATATGGTCTATAACAGTACCATTTTCAATGGCAGTAACCTTCAACTCTTTTATGATCTTGCTCATGTTTGAAATTTTGTTTTAATGGGTTGTAATTATCGCAATCCTAAAATCGTAGCCATCAATGCCTGCCTCACAAATACACCGTTCAAGGCTTGCTCAAAGTAATATGCTTTGGGGTTGGCATCCACATTCACATCTATCTCATTTACACGAGGTAGCGGGTGCATCACTTTCAGGTTGTCTTTGGTTTCTTGGAGCATATCGTTGTGCAGGTTGTAGGAGTTCTTTATCCTTTCATATTCCAATGGATCGCTAAACCTCTCGCGTTGTATGCGAGTCATGTACAACACATCTGCAACCGGCAAAATATCTTCCATGTTGGTATATTGGTGATATTCCAAATTTTTCTCTTTTATGAACATTTTTACCGAGCTGGGAAGTTTGAGTTCGGTGGGCGATACCAAATGGAAGGTAGTGTTGAAGTTGCACAAAGCTATTACTAATGAATGCACTGTTCGACCATATTTTAGGTCGCCTACGAAGGCTACATGTAGATTGTCGAGTGTGCCTTGGGTTTTTTCGATACTATACAGATCGAGAAGGGTTTGGGTGGGATGTTGGTTTGCCCCATCGCCCGCATTTATGATGGGAACATTGCTAATCTCGCTTGCAAATCGAGCACTTCCCTCTACCGGGTTGCGCATTACAATCAAATCTGCATAACTGGCAATGGTAAGGATAGTGTCGCGAAGCGATTCCCCCTTTTTAACCGAAGTGCTGCCTGCCTCCGAAAATCCGATTACTCTGCCCCCCAACCTATTTGCTGCACTCTCAAAACTGAGGCGGGTGCGTGTCGATGGCTCAAAAAACAACGATGCCACAACAAAACCCTCCATGATGTTTTGCACTGGGTTTTTTTCAAACTCCTGTGCAACTTCCAACACCCGCATTTGCTCTTCTTTGGTGAAGTCGCTAATAGAAACTAAGCTTCTGTTTTTCATGCTTTGTTCATCCTTTCGTTTTTAAAAATGGTACATTAAATTACAAAATCCTGCCCAAAAAAAAGGGGGCAAAGCCCCCAATAAAAAACCAATTATTTCTCCAAATCTTTTTTCAATCCCCTTTTTGCAATAAAGTCCTTTATGATTTGGTTGAAGTTGGGATAACCAATTTCTTGCAG
>DMJL01000144.1 GCA_003451785.1 Bacteroidales bacterium | reverse complement strand
ATCTTTTTGGCATCCGAACGAGCCTTGGCCATTATCTCACCCTTTTTATCCTCCAACTCGTTGTGCAAAATTTCGTACTTATCCACTAGCTCAGAAAAATGCTTGTCCATTAATTTTAAATGCAATTCCTTTTCCTCCAATGCTAATTTCTTTGTTTCTAAATCTTGTAATTGTCGGTCGAAATCCAGATCCTGAACCCCCAAGGTATCGCCAGCTCTCTGCAAAATCTCTTCGGGCAGACCAATGCTTCGCGCAATCTCGAATGCAAAGCTACTACCGGGATTTCCAATCTTCATCTTAAAAAGTGGTCGCATACTCGTGGTGTCGAAAAGCATCGAAGCATTGCAAATCCCATGGTGTTTGCCTGCCATGAGTTTCAGATTGGCATAGTGGGTAGTGATTACTCCCAGTGCCCCACTGGCATTGAGTTTTTCCAATGTGGCTTCTGCCAATGCCCCTCCAATGCGTGGTTCGGTGCCGGCTCCGAATTCATCAATCAGAAAAAGAGTTTGCTGCGTGGCATTACCCATAAAAAACTTCATGTTGAGTAAATGCGAGCTATAGGTGCTCAAGTCGTTGTCAATGGATTGCTGGTCGCCAATATCAATAAAAATTCTCTGAAAAATGCCTACATCTGAATAGCTCTCCATAGGTACAAGCAAGCCACATTGAAGCATGTATTGTAGCAATCCGCAAGTTTTTAGACACACAGATTTGCCACCGGCATTGGGTCCCGAAATCACAAGGATTCTTTGTTGTTCATTAAGGGTGATTGTGAGCGGCTCCACCCATTTGTTTTGTGCCTTATGCGAAAGGTAGAGTAATGGATGGTAGGCTTTCGTCCACTGCATGATGGGCTTATCGTTGAGTTGTGGAAGCATTGCACCCATCTCCAAAGCAAGAAGTGCTTTAGCCCGCACAAAATCAATTGTGCCCAACATTCCGTATGAAGTCAGAAGCTGCGAAACCATCGGGCGTAGATAGTCGGCAAAGGATTTGAGAATACGGATAATTTCTAAATTCTCCTGTATTTGCAATTCGCCAATCTCATTGTTTATTTCAAATGCTTCTATGGGTTCCACAAAGCAAGTTTGCCCTGTGGCCGACTGGTCGTGAATCACACCCTTAATTTTTCGTTTGTTGGCAACGGGCAGCGGAATCACTTGTCGTCCATTTCTAAGACTCAATTCCACATCGTCGGCCACAAGACCTTCGCGCTTAGCAAATTGGAGCAGAAGAGATACTTTTTTGACCACCTCGGCTTCCATTCTTTGCTTCTTTTGTCGTATGCCAGCCAATGTTTTCGATGCATTGTTTCTAACTGTAGATCTTTCATCTACAATAGTTTCAATGCTTTTTATAAGTCCAGTCTGTGGCTCAAATTCGCCAACAATGGTGTTTAATGCCGGAAATAAATGCTGCCCATTGGATCCCTTCTTGTTAAGAAATACATGGATGCTTAGAATACTTTGGTAGCTAACTTTTAGGTCGGTAAGCTCTTCAGGTTCAAGAAAAGTGCCTGCGGTTTTTATCCGTTTCAAAGAAGGCGTTAAATCGAGATAGTGCGACGAAGGGAAAGGTAAATTTTGCAAGCATATTTGCCTAAACTCCTCGGTCTGGTTGAGCAAAACCTCAACCTTGCAGAAATCCGCCTGCATACATAGGCTTTCCACCTGCCTAATGCCCATGGGGCTTATGCACTTCTGACTAAGCATTGCCCGAATGCGGTCGAAGCCAATCTTTGACTCAAAATCAGATGGATAAATCAAGTCTTTTTTTTGCAAAGGTAATGTGGTAAATAGATTACAAAACTTACCGGAATGAAAAATCCTGCCCTTTGATAGGAGCAGGATTTTGTAGCGGGGACGAGAGTTGAACTCGTGACCTTCGGGTTATGAATCCGACGCTCTAACCACCTGAGCTACCCCGCCGCTTTGAGTTTGCAAAGGTAATAAAGTAATCTGAAAAGCGAGAAAAGCTTTTAAAGTTTTTACCTGAAATTTTCTTTCGGTGGGTTTTATGGGAAATGGCAATATGGCATGCAAAACCGTAGGCTTTTGAGTACTAAAAAAATAAGGGATACATTCGACATTGCCTTAATGCAATACAAAAGTCCCTTATTTCATGTGATGATGCACAACTGATGCGAAGTTTCGCAACGGGAAGGGTTTGCATAAACACGAATAAATCAACACACTGCCAATTTATTCAATAATTTGTATGGCCTCCACCCAAATGTATCTTCCTCTAATGCTTGTGTCAACTTCACCCCTAAGACGCACTCTGGTGTTGGGGTTTACTTCCCTTCCTTGCCAAAGTTGGCTCTCAATTTGTACTCTGATTTCGCCACTGGCATCGCGAAAGAGGTAATAATCTTCCCTTATGTGCGAAACGATGTTCCCCTCCAAGGTAACATATCGTCCGGGTACCATTCTGCGAGCTTGGTCGGTTGTAGTTGTTTCTCTTCTTTGTCCGGGTCCCGAAAATTGAGCTGCGGCATCTGAAGCAATAAAGATGGCGCACATGGAAAACAAAATCAGTAGTTTTTTCATAAAATAGGCAGTTTGAGATTATTATAAAGGAGCAGAATTTATACAAGCCAAAATAAATTTTCTTAGAAAATTTGAATTATGGTTCAGATGGAAATTTGGAATTTGCGTTGTTTTTCATTTGAAAAATAAAAAACAATGCTGTACCTATAACTCGAACTTTACAATTATTGTTTGAAAATTTCAAAAAAAATCAATAGTGAACGAAACTTTCAGTTGTGATTAACCTTATATTTTTACAATGTTAATTTAAAGGCCTTGTTATTCGATTGATTTACAAACTATTAAATCCAATTTTTTTAAAAGCAAGGAACTCAACTCCGTTTGACGGAATTACAAATTCATTCCATTTTGGCAGGGCTAAAGCCCGTTTGGTCTTTTATCATTGCTTCCCCCGACCTAAAGGGCGGGGTTACTGCATGATTTTTGACCCCGTAGGGGTGTGATATTCATAGAAAAATATCCACCAACATCCACAAACCCCGTAGGGGTGATATAAAGTCTATGTATTACGGATTACAAATTCCGCCTCACTGATTGCGGTTCTATGGGTTATGAGATGCTTCACTTCGACACTTTGGCTATGCTCAGTGGAACCCTGGCTCAGTGCAAGCACTTCGTTCAGCATGACAATATTCGATTGACATTTTGTCGTCCTTCGCTGGGCGGAATTTGAAATTCCGCCCCATTAAATTTCTTTATTTTTCTTTCCACTTTTGCTTGATCGAAAGTGGAGCTAAAATCAAGGCCGTGAAAAAATCCTGACAAGACGGCGTTCGCTTCGCTAAAAAATTTAAAGGTCGCACGAGGGTTTGTGCTTTTCAATTGGTCTGGTGCTTTCGTAGATGCGAGATACCCGCTTTGTTCACCCTGCGACTGCAAATTCTTTTTAACGCTCCGCTCTCTGGTTTTGTTCCCATGATTTTTTCAATGCCGGAAGAAATCGCCATTGCTGGGCGGAATTTGAAATTCCGCCCAAATTGTCAGGGCTAAAGCCCGTTTTGTCTTTTATCATTGCTTCCCCCCGACCTAAAGGTCGGGGTTAATGCAAGATTTTTTCCGATTTGCCTTCATAGCCAACGGTTTCAACCGTGGGAAAAGAAACGAACAACAAACATACCCCGTTGGGTGATATTAAGCATCTATTTGACGAATTACAAATTCAGTCCATTTTGGCAGGGCTAAAGCCCGTTTTATCTTTTTTCATTACTTCCCCTATCCTAAAGGTCGGGGTTAATGAATGATTTTGGGCTATTTGTCTTAATTGCCATCGGTGTCAACCGTGGATAAAAGAAACGAACAACCAACAAAACCCGTAGGGGTGATATAAATCCATGTATTGCGTAATTACAAATTCAGTTTTGCGGCACCCTACTAAAACCACATATTGCATACGCTTGATACGCCGGAGTTGTTAAAACTTCTTCAACAGCTTAGCACTTTGAGACAACAATAATCCCATAATCACCACTCCAATCCCCACAATTTTGTCGACCCCTAATGCCTCATTCAAAAGAAAGAATGAACTAACCGCCGTAATCACTGGAATTAGGTTGGTGAAAATGGAAGCTTTGGCTACTCCCAATACTCTAACCCCGCTTGTGTAGAACATAAATGCCAAGCTAGATGCGAAAACGGCTAAAGCAATTAAGGAAAGAATTGCATCCATAGACGGCCGCGATGAAGCAACTGTTGCAAAATCAAATATTAAGAATAGTGGAAGAAAGAAAATTGCCCCTGCAAAATTTTGCACCGTAATAATGGTGTAGGAGTTGTACTTTGCTGTTAGCTTTTTCAAAAAAACAATGTTTGCCAAAGCCGATAATACCGCACCAAACAACAACAATAGTCCCAATGGCGATGCATCGAATCTAAAGTGATCGTCAAACACCATTAATAAAATGCCTACAAACGAAACAATAAAACCCAAAATATTGGTAATTGACAATTTTTCGTTGAAAGCGAATAGGCCGAGAAAGGGCGAAAACAATGGAATTGTGGCTATCACCACGGATGCAATAGTGGGAGAAACATGTAATAACCCAAAACTTTCGGCCAAAAAATAACAGAAAGGAGAGAAGAAGGATAATAGCAAAAATGCTCTAAAATCGGCTTTTTGAATTTTCTGAAAATTTTTCCTAAACAACACATAGAGAAATCCAGAGGAAATCACAAGTCGGAAAAACATTGTTGCGATGGGCGGAAAATATTCAAAAACAATCTTCATCCACACATACGAAATGCCCCAGAAAGCAACTGCCAATATTAAGAGTAGATAAATAAGCGTCTTTGTTTCTTTCAATTTTTTTTGAGCAAAAGTAGCCAAAAGGCTATTGTGTTGAGATTAAATCAAATGGAATTATTTTGCATTTACGAAACATTTTGCTAAATATATGAATATCAGCAATAAGCACTTTAACGCTGTATAATTGCGTTCCCAAACAGCTACATTGTAGGCTCAATATTTTGTAAAATTTGCTTTTTCTTTGCAAAAAATGAACATCCGAATCCGATTGGATAAAAGCTCCACAGTTGGCTTAAGTATTCAAAAACCAAATCGTGCGGCAAGTTCTGAAAAGGTAGGATATAAAAGTGTACGCCTTATGTGCTGTATATATGAAATTTTAGTATTTTTATACCGTAAACAATTACAAAATAATAAACCATAGCATTTTATGGCAGAAACTATACTTGTACCCACCGATTTTTCTGATGTAGCCTATTTTGCGATAGATCATGCTATTGAGATTGCCGCCAACTTCGATAGAAAGATTGTCTTGCTGCATGTAGTTGGAAAAAAAGTACTTGGTACGCCAAAAGAAATAATTCTTAAAAAGAAACTTACGGTAACTATTGAATGGATAAAATCAAAAGTATCTGTTGATGTTTCATACATCATAGAAGAAGGTTCCATATTTACCACCATATCGAGAGTTGCCGACAGATTACGGTCGGAGTTTATTGTAATAGGAATTCATGGTAAAAAGGGCGTGCAGCATATCATGGGTAGCTATGCCTATGAAGTTGTTTGTAGTTCGAATGTACCTGTGCTTTTGGTGAAAAAATATCATACACACGATGGATACCGAAATATTGTACTTCCCATTGATTTCACATCAGAAAGTACTCAGAAAGTAATTTGCAGTGTTAAATTTGCTGAGTTTTTCGGTGCAAAAATCCATGTATTCGGCTACCTTGATAAGGATAATACCGCACTGGTAATCAAGAAGAAGGCACTCTTAAAGAAGGTTTCCGATTTATTCAAACCCTTGGGAGCCGAGGTTTCAACCAAACTGTGTATTGACCCAGAAAAAGGATTTGCCAATGCGATTATCGATTATTCAGCAGAAATAGATGCAGATCTTATTATGATAGTTGCCGAGAAAAATGGTGGAATTCCAGACATTTTTGGCCAAAATACCACAGAATTGCTTATAGATAAAGCCGATACCCCGATACTTACCGTAATGCCCACCGAGGACTTAGAGGACAGATTAGAACATTTGGTTAGATCCTTTGTAGATCCCCTTGGTGTGATGAACGGAAAAATTACTTCAAAATATTTTATCAATTAACCTTTTTGGTAATCTATGGTAAATCCGATGTTTGCCATATTTTCCCAAAATTTCGGATAAGATTTTACAACTACTTCAGGATCTTCAATCAATACCTTGCCTGTGCAAAGTGCCAATGGCGCACATGCCATGGCCATTCGATGATCCTCATACGATTGAAAAACAGGAACACGCTCCATGCTGATTTGTGCGGATTTGCGCAACTGCCAAGCACCTTCGTCTGACTGTGATAAGGCATATCCCAATTTCCGTAACTCTTGCAGCAAAGCTTTTATTCGGTCTGTTTCTTTCCGAGGCAGGGTCTCCAATCCTTTAAACTGACCTTGAATACCACAACCCGCAAAAGCCATTGCCATGGTTTGGGCCAAATCGGGTTGGTTCTTAAAATTCAAATCCATAAAAGCTGGAAAGTTACCTACTTTGGTTACTCGGGCACCTTCTGAATTGAAATGCGTTTGCACCCCCAATTCTTTAAACCAATGCGCCAAAATGGCATCGCCTTGCAGGCTTTCTTGCTGTAAACCGGGAAAAAACAACTCGCCTTCCTTGGCTAATAAGATGGCCGAATAAAAATAAGATGCCGACGACCAATCCGGCTCAATAACGATTTTCGTGGGACTAAAATTGCCTGCTCCAATACTTATGGTATTACCCGCCCAATTGCAAGAAATACCTGCTTTTTTTAAAAGGCCCATAGTCATGGTTACATAACTTGGTGAGGCTGGTATGCCATGCTTTTCCAAAGTCAATCCATTGGGCAAAGTCGGAGCTATGAGCAATAATGCGCTGATAAACTGGCTGCTTATATCCGAAACTATGGATACTTTACCGCCTTTGAGTTTTTTTCCAGATATCAGTAATGGGGGGAATCCAATTTGACCCAGATAATGAATTTCAGCTCCCAATTGCCTGAGTGCATCTACCAAGGGTGCTATGGGTCTTTGGTGCATTCGTTTGGAGCCTTTTAGCTCAAACGAGCCTTCTTGTATAACCAGATAAGCTGTTAGAAACCGCATGGCTGTACCGGCATGTCCAACATCAATAATGGCTTCACCACGATGCACCGATTCCAAGGCATTTTTTAGTACCCGCGTGTCTTCTGCATCCGATAAGTTTTCGATGCTTATTGGCTGGGTACTAATTGCTTGTAGAATTAACGCTCTGTTGGATAGGCTCTTGGATGCAGGCAAATGGACTATTCCTTGCAACAATCTGTTGGCAGGGGCTTCAATAATGACTTGGTCGTACATGGTTTTTTTAATGATTGTCGAGCAGAACAGACCTTAGTTCCACCATTGATTCCCTAATCATTTGGAGACTACACTCAACTCCCGGCACAATTTGTCCGGGTTTTCTCATTAGGCTGAATCCCGGTACTCCATTGATGCTTTTCTTGTCGTTGGCGCAAAGGGAAATGACCGAATCTATACAAGCATCGCTTAAATCGTACAATACCACATAGTCTAATAAATGTGCGAGTAGGCTATCAATATCCGTCTGAATAGCTAATTTTTTTCTTTCACTCAAAAGTAGCTCAGCCATCATACCCAAAATCACTGCTTCGCCGTGGAGCAGTGGTTGCGCATCGTTTCGGAGGGAATGGGTTTCGAGCGCATGACCTATGGTATGACCGAAATTTAATATCTTTCTTAATCCTTGCTCTTTGGGATCTTTTTGGACAATATCTGACTTGATTTCAACGGATATTCTAATGTCGTCTATTGTCAGGGTATTGGGTCCGGTTTTTGCCAGATGATAAAAATAAGCAGAATCGAAAATTATTCCATGTTTGAGCATTTCTGCAAATCCATTGAACAACTCCCTTTCGGGTAAAGTTTGCAAAAAAGCTGGATACACAAATACCCCAATGGGTTGTTGGAAAGTACCCACAATATTTTTTAGTGCATGAAGGTCAATTCCTGTTTTTCCGCCAATACTAGCATCGGCCATGGCCATGAGTGTTGTTGGAATATGAATAAATCTTATGCCACGCTTATACACAGCCGCAGCGAATCCACCCACATCGCATACTACCCCACCCCCGAGGTTAATTAATACACTTCGGCGATCGGCAAATTCATTTGTGAGTTGCTCCCAAATAAGTTGGCAGGTTTCCAACGATTTGTGCTTCTCACCGGCAGGCATTTCGATAACATGGATTGGGTAATCTTCAGGAAGTTTTTCGGTAAAACTTGGCAAGCAATGCTCGTGGGTATTTTCATCCACAAGCACAAAAATTTTTTCACTGCCCTTCACATGGTACTCAAGAAAGAAAGCTAAAGGATGGGCACCAGATTCATCGTAAAAAACAGGATGGTTTAGCGTGCTATCTTGTAAAGTCATTACAGAAATTTCCCACAAATATATCAACTTATTGCACTTGATCGGAATTTGGCAGTACCGCTTTACAACAATTTGTTAACATTGGCTTTAGTAAAGTGGTTAAAAAAATATCGGCAAAGGATGGAGGTTTTTTTGAGATTTGCTTTCATAGCCCACGGTTTTAGCCTTGGGCTATTGGGTGATGATAGATTCCTTCGATGGGTGGAATTTGTAATTCTACCTCCATTTAATTTCCTTCGCTGGGTGTAATTTGTAATTCCACCCCATTTAATCCCTTTATTTTTCTTTCCACTTTTGCTTGATCAAAAGTGGAGAAAAAATCAAGGCTGTGAAAAAATCCTGACAAGACGGCGTTCGCTACGCTAAAAAATTTAAAGGTCGTACGATGGTTTGTGATTTTCTATAGGACTGGTGCTTTTGTAGATGCGTGATACTTAGCTGTTCGGAATGTACAATTTAGCCCTAATGGTTAATTCCCCCTATGATATGTGCAAGAAGAGGCTGATGTTTCAACCACATTACTCATTTTTGAAACCATAGGCTACATTTGGGCTATGAATAAGTTTTACAGATTAGCCTCGAAGTCCCTAAAGTTCTTCAATAATCTCTCAAGTGGGTGATCCACTTTTCTACCGAATGCGGGGTTAATTTTCAATGAATACACACTGCGTTGGTTTATAAAATTTCATAATAGATGTTAAATTTCTCAAATAGTAAGCAACGGCATTAAAACTTTCAAAAATTTATAATTATTTTTAGCACTGTTATCATGATTTAAGCTCTTTTTTGTTGTATTACCGACAAAATGTCGCTCCTACAACGATTTTCTAAAGCCATAATCTAATACAAGGGCGGCACGATGGTTATGGGGGCGATTGAAAAAATTAAAGCCGGTGGATTCTTAGCGCAATTGGTAGTTCATAAAATAGGCTCTATTGAAATAAACTGTGGAAGCTTGTAAAATGTGAAATACCTTAAATTTTTCCCAAAGCTGGGAAATGAAAAGCCGATAGGATTTTAATACTGTGTGGTGCATTTCAAAAGTTTCATTGTGTTCCCATTTAGCTTAGATGCAACACTACGCAGATAGAAAGATATGACCACAAAATGGATTGCAATAAATACCAGAATATCTTGCAATTTATTAATACAGAACCAATTTTTTCAAAAACAAAATCAGCCTTATTATGAAGTCCAAGCAAAAAGGGTTTATCATCATCGTTGGTTTAATGTTGTTGCATTCATCGGTAATTTCTGGCCAAGGCAGGGTGCTAACTCGAGCCAACGCTTTTGAGCGTGGAAATCTTCGGGGAGACAATTACCTTAAAATACCTGAGCTTATTGTTTATGAAGGTACTTGGCGATGGATGTCGGCGGCGGGCGATTCTATTTTTACCTTAGAGTTTATGAGATACAAATTTGTTCCGCAAGCCGAATTGAAGCCTTACATGTTCTCCTATGATGCAATTACAGGAAATTACAGTTTAATAGTAAATGGTAGGACAGCATCAAGTAATTTCAACAAAAGAACCGACCCTCACTTTCCAAGTTTTAAGGGTACGGATATGGACGATGATGGTTTAAAAGTATTGAGCGTTGGATTTCATGATTTTGTAAAGGACAAATTTGCCTTAGGTAGTTTCGAATTGTTAAACGAAAATCTGAATAAGGCAAGGTGGAGTATGCGAAATATAAAAAGGATTGTTATCACACCTGGCGAGGTTTGGCATAAAGAATTTTCATTACCCAATCATATTGTGTTGCACCGTGTTTCCCGCGAACCGTAACCAACCGAAACGCCGGCTTGAAACTAAGAATAGTGAGTTGTTGAAAACATTGTGTGCGTCTGAAAGATTGAAAAAAGGCAAGCAATGTAATTCAAAATATAGGCTGCCACCCTATCACCGGCTTACTACTGTTGAAGCATTTGAATAGGGAAACAAAAATTGGTTGCTTGTGGAATTAAATGGTCGTTACAGTGTTGTGCCCGTTTATCATTTGGGATACGGTACTTCTAAACAGCATCCTTAATCGGAAACAGTAAGAATTTTGGCAGTGATGGGAAATGCCGGAAAAAATCAAAAAAAGATTAACAACGAATGAAACGGACACAGGCACATGGAGAAACAAGAAATAAGGTCTCGAATTTGTTAATGCAAACCATTGTCAAGGGGAAAGAAGCATTTAAGTAATTGCCAAGATTATTTTTTAAAACCAATTATCTAATGAAAAAGCTGCAGTCTAAAACACAAAATCTCTTCGATTTACACTCTGTAGGCTTCTATTTCTTCCGGCACTTATGGCTCATGGGCAGTTTAAGGAGCTTGAACCGGCAATATTTATGGCTATTTACAACTTAAAATCCCAGAAGGACTCGCTTAATCCCTTTCGCATAAGAAATGAAAATATGATTTTGCTATCAGGTCAAAAGCATAGTCTGTTTATCCCGTATGGGGTTTATTTTGTTGATTCGGTTCTTAGAAAAAACTCAAGTATAACTTTTCAACTGCTGATCCAACAGAATATTATCAGGAGGTTCCACCAATTTCAAATCCACAAAAACTTTCTCACTCACCAAATGACCATTTTTGATAGAGTTTTCGTTGATCTATTTGTTTTTAAGATTCCTAATGAAAAAATTCGACGTAGATTAACTGAAGAAACCGGCGAAATTTTGGGGTATAGCATGCAGAAGGCTACCACGCAATTCGGAGGTAGAAAATGGGAGGCTTGGTTCACCCAAGAAATCCCCCATGGCGATGGCCCGTATAAATTCTCAGGCTTGCCGGGTCTGATTTTAAAAATCCAAGATACCAGAAAACACTTTGTATTCGAGATCGAGAGCATTTCTCCCTCAACCGAAACTATTTATATGCGAAGAAAATCATCGGCAATAGTAACCACAAAAGCCCAATTCATATAAGCCCAATCAAAGTTTAGGCGTGATGCCATAAACATTATTCTATCGTCCAATAGACCACTGCATGAAAGTTTTCAAAGAGATACGGAACGCATAGAAGAAAACCTGCGCCGGCGCAATAATCCAATTTTGCTTAGGGCAGAATAACAGCAGGAAGTGGCACAACCACATTAACGGTCGAAAGCTCGTAGAGAAATAAGAAACAGGTTGAAGATGCGCTAACGAAAACCATTGCCCTAAAAAATCAACAATGAGAACAATTTAAAATTAAACTGCCATAATTCTACTTTGGTAAATCA
>DMJL01000234.1 GCA_003451785.1 Bacteroidales bacterium | reverse complement strand
CCTTCACCACGCAAGCGTGCCAAAGGCGATTCCTTGATGATTTTCAACTTCTCATACTCCTCCATGGGTGTGTGATCTATAAGAAAATCAGCTACAAGTTTTGCTCCTACTCTATTGGGTGGTACTGCCTTCACCTCCACAGTGCGGGTTAGGGGGCCTTCGCGAAGCATTATCTTCATGCCTACTTGCACTTCTCGCGATGGTTTTACAGGTTTGCCTTCTATCGTAACCTTGGCTGTCCTACAGGCTTCGCTCGCTAAGCTTCGGGTTTTAAATAACCTCACTGCCCAAAGCCATTTATCAATGCGCAATACCGACTCCGATGACCCGTTCATGATGCTTATTTCTGCCGGAAGAATATCCTTATGGGAACCCCCGAAAAATTCCACTTCTCTCGTATCTTGTTTTCAAGAAACCTCTCGTAAGGCTCGCGAATATATTGGGGCAGGTTGCAAAAAAATGCAAACGACGGTATCTCCGTAGGAAGCTGGGTGATGTATTTTATGCGCACATATTTGTCTTTCACAGCAGGTGGTGGCATAGCTTCGATGATAGGAAGTAGTACCTCATTGAGTTTGCTTGTGGATATTTTTTGCAAACGATTTTGATACACTTGCAAGGCATCTTGCATAGCCTTGAAAATTCTTTGCTTGGTGATAGCCGAAGTAAACACAATGGGAACATCCCGAAAGGGTGCTATGGCTTCTTTTATAATAGCCTCATATTCCTTTGAAGTCTTGTGATCCTTTTCCACCAAGTCCCATTTGTTGACCAACACAACCAACCCTTTGCCGTTGCGGGCAGCAAGGCTGAATATGTTAAGATCTTGAGCTTGAAAGCCATGGGTGGCATCAATCAAAAGGATGCACACATCTGAATTTTCAATGGCTTTTATGGAGCGCATTACAGAGTAAAACTCTATATCTTCGCTCACCTTGCCCTTTTTACGCAATCCGGCTGTATCCACCAAGTAGAAGTCCATCCCAAAACTCTTGTAGCGGGTATAGATAGAATCCCGTGTAGTTCCGGGTATGTTAGTAACAATGTTGCGTTCTTGTCCGATAAGGGCGTTGATTAGCGATGACTTTCCCACATTGGGTCTTCCAATAATGGCAAAACGCGGAAGGCTTTCCTCAAACTCATCTGCTACTTCTTTGCTGAGCGACTCCACCACCGCATCGAGCAAATCGCCGGTGCCACTTCCACTGATAGCCGATACTGCGTAAACCTCACCCATGCCCAATTGATAAAACCCTGCGGCATCGGCGTTATGCTTGCTACTGTCCACTTTGTTGGCCACCAGCAAAACAGGTTTCCCGCTTCGACGCAATATTTGCGCCACATCTTCGTCCATGGGGGTAACACCTTCTTGGGTGTCAACCAGAAAAAGAATGACATTGGCCTCTTCAACAGCCAGATACACCTGTCTTCGTATTTGCTCTTCAAAAATATCGTCGGAGCCTACCACATACCCGCCAGTGTCAATCACCGAAAAATCTATTCCATTCCAATCGCATTTGCCATAATGACGGTCGCGGGTAACCCCAGGTGTGGGATCAACAATTGCATGACGGCTTTGGGTCAATCGGTTGAAAAGGGTAGATTTGCCCACATTGGGGCGACCCACCAAGGCAACAATATTTGCCATAATTTATTTGTGTCAGATTAAAATACATCAAAAAAAACGCTGCTATACATCAGAATAGCCAAATCTGCGCAATAGATTGTCGCTCTCGCGCCAGTTTTTGCTCACCTTCACATGCAGCTCCAAAAAAGTTTTTTTACCCAGAAATTGTTCCATATCTAAGCGCGCCTCTGTGCCGATTTTCTTCAACATGCTTCCTTTGTGCCCGATAAGAATGCCCTTTTGACTCTCGCGCGAAACATGTATAATACACCTAATCCGCACTAAACTTTCTTCATCCTGAAAAGAATCTACAACCACCTCCACCGAATAGGGTATCTCTTTTTGGTAGTTGAGCAAAATCTTTTCTCTTACAATTTCGGCAATGAAAAACCGCTGAGGTCTGTCGGTAAGGTCATCTTTTGGATAAAATGGCTCGGATGGAGGCAGTAGCTCTATGAGCTTCTCCAATACCTTGTCTATGTTGAAATTTTCAAGTGCCGAAATGGGAAGAACCAACCATTGTGGGAATCGATTTTTCCAATACTCGGTTTTTTCAACCACTTTGTCTAACTCAGAAAGGTCTATTTTGTTGATAAGCAACATCACCGGAAGCCCTGTCTTATTTATCTGCCCAATAAGCTCTTCATGGTTAAAGTCTTCTTGAATGTCGGTTAGGATAATGAAAACATCGGCATCCAAAATCGTGCTTTTTACGGCACGCATCATATATTCCTGTAACTTGTAACCCGGATCGAGCACTCCTGGGGTGTCGGAAAACACGATTTGATAATTATCGCCATTGCAAATTCCGAGAATCCGATGTCGGGTAGTTTGGGCTTTGGGTGTGATAATAGAGAGTTTCTCGCCCAGTAAGGCATTCATCAAGGTAGATTTGCCCACATTGGGCTTGCCGATGATGTTTACAAATCCGGCTTTGTGCATGGCTTTTGTATTTGGTTCAGGGAGTTTTTTCCATCAAGGGCTGCTAAATAGTGCTTTTGTCCCTTGACTATTAGGAAATAAGTTGGTAATCGGGTGCAAAGGTAGTTTATTTTAAAAAATTTTCACCTTTGTTTGTGTAGGATGTTTTTTTGTGTAACTTTGCACCCTAATTAACACTGCGGGGTGGAGCAGAGGTAGCTCGTCGGGCTCATAACCCGAAGGTCATAGGTTCGAATCCTGTCCCCGCTACCAATTTAAAGCCTGTTTATCTGCTGATAGACAGGCTTATGTTTTTTTAATGTTTGTCCGAAGTTGTTAATCGGCCACGATAGTTTTTCTAAAGAAGCATACCAACAAGTATTTAGGGATTGTGAAGGTTTTGAATCTTTCGAAGCTACTTGTCTTCTTGCCGAATTTTAATAGGTTTTATAGCCTATCTCTATTGCAGAAAATAACTTAACCTACAATCCTTTATTAGACTTTGGTTTTGTTTAACAATTTTGTAGACGAAATTTACAACCAATCAATATATGAGATCCTTCCCTGCGGTCAGGATGACAAAATGCCAACCGAGGAGCGTCTTGCTGAATCAAGGGCCTTTACCGAGCGAAGTCGAATAGAAGCATTTTATCGGATTTGGCGGTCTTTGAGCCATTCAAAATGGTGCCTGCAAAATTTACAAACCCCGACCTTTAGGTCGGGGGAGCTACGAGTAAGAAAATAAGGCTTTAGCCCTGCCATTCAATCTCACACTTTACGGGAATAATAAATTCCTTTGCAATAGAATTGGGCTTTACAACCACCACCAGTACAACCAAGTTTCTCATCCCCATAGCCCCCAACTGTCCCCTGTTTCATCCAAATGGCAATTAGTCAATTTGCATTACAATAGATGCTGTTATCAAACAACCAACAACTTCTTCAAGAGCAAATTTCGTTATAACGCAACTTCAATAATTTATTAATGCAGAACCTTCACCTTTGAAAACTGAGATATTCAAGTTGGTTGGTCGATTGCAAACGAAAGCATTTGCAATTCATGTTAGGTGCAAGTATAGTCTAAGAGATTGTATGAATTACTTATTTTTGTGTCCTAAAATCCGTTGTTTTGGCACATACCGACCGCACCATTGTAGAAACTCCGCTTATGCGGCAGTACTATACCATAAAAACCAAGCACCCAGATGCTCTATTGCTGTTTCGGGTCGGCGATTTCTATGAAACATTTGGTGAAGATGCCAAAAAGGCTTCGGAGATTTTGGGGATTGTGCTTACTCGCCGTGCCAATGGGGCAGCATCCTTTGTAGAATTGGCCGGATTCCCTTACCATTCCCTCGATACCTATCTGCCCAAGTTGGTGAAAGCCGGAATGCGTGTAGCTATTTGCGAGCAATTGGAAGACCCAAAACTCACAAAGAAGATTGTGAAAAGGGGAGTTACCGAATTGGTTACACCCGGTATTGCATTCACCGACAAGGTGCTAAACCATAAGGAGAATAATTTTCTTGCAGCATTGCATATCACCGACGATCTTACAGGAGTTGCCTTCTTAGATGTTTCTACCGGTGAGTTCCTTGCCGACCAAGGAAGAACAGAGTATGTTGACAAATTGCTCCAAAGCTTTAAACCCAGTGAAGTGGTGGTGCAAAAAAATCAGTTGAAGAGATTTCAGGAGCAGTATGGTAGTAAATTTTTTACCACCACATTCGACGATTGGGTTTTTACTCGCGAATTTGCTGACGATCTGTTGCTGCGGCATTTTGGCACTTTCTCGCTCAAGGGGTTTGGTATTGATGCATTGCATAGAGGTATAGTTGCTGCGGGTGCTGTGATGCACTATCTCTCAGAAACCAGGCACAATCAGGTGGCACACATTAACCGAATTGCCCGCATTGACGAAAGCCAGTATGTGTGGTTGGATAGATTCACCATACGAAATCTTGAAATATTGCACTCCAACAATGAGCATTCTGCCTCGCTGATTCATGTGCTCGACCATACTGTTTCCCCCATGGGCAGCCGCCTGCTTCGCAGATGGATAGTGCTTCCATTGAAAGATGTAAAGCAAATTGGTGAGAGGCACGATGTGGTGCAGTATCTGCTCGACCATAAGGAACACGCAGAGACGCTCGATGTGCTGATAAGGCAGGTGGGCGATCTGGAAAGGCTCATCTCGCGAGTGGCAGTAGGCAAAGTAAACCCAAGGGAAGTGCTACAGATACAAAGGGCATTAGATGCCATTGAACCCATAAGAACCTTGTGTTTAGAGAGTTCGTGTACTCCAATGCTCAAAGCAGGGGATCAACTCAATCCATGCTTGCTCATAAGACAGAGAATTGCTAATGAACTAATGCCCGAGCCATCGGCATTGATAACCAAGGGCAATGTGATAGCCAATGGTGTAAGCGCCGAGCTTGATGAATTGCGAATGATAGCCCATTCGGGTAAAGACTACCTGTCAGGCCTAAGGCAAAGGGAAATGGAGCGCACCGGAATACCCAATATCAAGATTTCTTTCAACAATGTGTTTGGGTATTACATAGAAGTAACCAACACCCACAAGGATAAAATTCCCGAAAACTGGGAGCGGAAGCAAACCTTGGTGAATTGTGAGAGATTTACTCTGCCAGAGCTAAAGGAATACGAAGCCAAAATTCTCACAGCCGAGGACCAAATTCTGGCAAAAGAAGAAGAATTGTATAATGCTTTGGTTGCTGCTATACAGGAATACATTCAGCCCATACAGACCAATGCCGGCTGGGTAGGCTATCTCGATGTGTTGCTATGCTTTGCAAAAGTGGCAGGGCAATATCAGTATTCGCGTCCGGAAATAAACGATTCATTTACTTTGGATATCCGTGGCGGTCGCCATCCGGTGATCGAACAACGCTTGCCGCCTGGCGAAGAGTATATTGAGAACGATGTGTTGTTGGACAACGACAATAAGCAGATACTCATCATCACCGGGCCAAATATGTCGGGTAAATCCGCCCTGTTGCGCCAAACGGCCCTCATCGCCCTCATGGCACAAGCAGGCAGCTTTGTGCCTGCAAAAAAAGCAAAGCTCGGATTGATAGACAAAATATTTACACGCGTAGGCGCATCCGACAATATCGCATCGGGCGAATCTACTTTCATGGTAGAAATGAATGAGACAGCCAGCATTCTCAACAACATATCCAATCGAAGCCTTATTCTGTTGGACGAAATAGGCAGAGGTACCAGCACCTATGATGGAATAAGTATTGCATGGGCAATTGTAGAGTTTCTGCATGAGCACCCTATGCTAAAGGCCAAAACCCTCTTTGCAACCCATTATCATGAACTCAATGAAATGGCTGCATTGTTTCCAAGAGTGAAAAACTTCAGCGTATCTATCAAGGAGTTGAACAACCAAATCATTTTTATGCGAAAGCTTGTACCTGGTGGCAGCGAGCATAGCTTTGGTATTCATGTGGCCCGCATGGCCGGTATGCCACACAGGGTTATCGAAAGAGCCAAACAAATTATGTCGCGGTTAGAGAAAGATCATAGCCACGAGGAGCTAACACAAAGTGGTTTTACGGCAGAGAAGGGCAAAACCAAAAAAGAACAAAACATGCAATTGAGCTTTTTTCAGCTCAACGACCCATTGCTCGAACAAATACGAGACCAAATCATAACCTTAGATATCAACACCCTTACTCCAGTTGAAGCCCTTCTAAAGCTCAATGAGATAAAAAGGCTCTTAGGAAAGTAATTGGTGTGCTGATTAGTTCTACTTTGGTAAATC
>DMJL01000146.1 GCA_003451785.1 Bacteroidales bacterium | reverse complement strand
AGTTCCTCGTAAAGTTTTTCTCCATGTCGTAAACCTGTAACTTTAATTTCAATGTCTTTGTTGGGCACTAATCCGTTGAGTTGAATCATTTTGCGAGCCAAATCATAAATTTTCACCATATTACCCATATCAAAGATGAAAATTTCACCGCCCTTGCCCATTACACCTGCTTCCAAAACTAAGCTACAAGCCTCAGAAATGAGCATAAAGTACCTGTAAATTTCTTGGTGGGTAACAGTAAGCGGTCCCCCAAATTCCAATTGCTTTTGAAAGATCTGTGTTACAGAGCCGTTGCTATCCAATACATTTCCAAATCTTGTGGTAATAAACTGGGTAGTCTGATTCTTTTGGCATTGCACATACATTTCGGCAATCCTTTTGGATGCACCCATAACACTGCTGGGGTTCACTGCCTTATCTGTGGAAACATATACAAACTTTCGACAGTTATATTTAATAGCAAAATCCACCAAGTTTTTTGTTCCAAAAACATTTACCAAAATGGCCATATATGGATTTTCTTCCATAAGAGGCACATGTTTGTATGCTGCGGCATGGTAAATGATTTCGGGACGAAATGTTTCAAAGGTGGCTTTTAAAAACAAGGTGTCGGTTACACTTCCAACCATAGGATGCAGTAAATGTGCATAACTACCAAGGACTGCATCGTGCTTTATGGCAAAATGGAGGTCGAATAGACCGGATTCAGCGTGGTCAAAAAGAATTAGCTTCTCGGGATTGTGCTGTAGCACCTGCCGTACTAATTCCGAGCCAATGCTTCCGGCTGCTCCAGTTACCATAACCACCTTTTCCATTCAGGGACTGCGATAGGGCTTGAGAATATAATTCTATTTTGGGCCTTTCGAGCAATTCCTCAATTCGTACTTTGCGAAGTTGTGCTGTACTAAGACTGCCATTAATCCATTTAATCACAGGAGGAACAACCTTTACGGTCATATTCTTAGCAAGAGCCAATTCCATAATCTCTTTGCGTCTATCTTGACTAAGTTGTTGTGCAGATATTACCAAAAGATCGGTCAATTGCCCGTTATTATTTGTAGAAATAGGCATCTTGCCGTTTTGCAGGAATTCCCCAGGGGAATAAACAGGAACACCATCAATGAATTTTCCTTTTAAAGATGAATCATCGTCAAGGAAAGCTAAGATTTTATAATTTACTTGATGATCAGCTTGAAGAGTACTAAGTGTAATTCTACCCGAAACACCAGCTCCGAAGATTACCACTCGTTGGTGCTTTTGGATGTCTGATTTTTTGATGACGCTGTGTGCCCATTTCACAAATAGGCGAGTAGCTGAAAGTGAAGTACTTACAAATAAAAAGTGAATCATCAAAACCGATATAGGGGGCAAATAATTGGGGCGTTCACCTACAATGCTCGCAATAATTACAATAAACAGTGCCGTAGCAAAAGCTTTGAAAGATGCAACAACAATCTTATATATATCCTGAAAACCAGTATGACGAATTATGCCAGAATGCGTCAGGTCGCTGCAAAAGAAAAACCCGTAAACTATGGAGCTAAAAACACCGATAGTCAAAACATTACAAGTAGGGAAATATGACAGGTCAAAGTTGATTCGGATAAAGTATGCTATTATAGATAAAATAAAAACACTTAAAATATCAAAGGCAAGAATATAACCTTTAGGCAAAAAGCGTTTGCCAATGCTGCTGTACAGCCTTAACAAGAATTTTAACAAGGTTGGATTAATATCGGACATAAGAAACCTTATTTTGCGAATTTTGCAATATAGCATAAACTTAGTTCTGCAAATTTAGCTATTTATTTAGTAAAAAAATAAATTTCGAAAAAATTAGAAATCTAGCATTATGCCAAGATTTTCCATTCACAACTTATCACAAAAGGTGTGTAGAGTATTGCTGAGTGCTATACAAGGTAAAGATTGCCTCGTGCAGCGACAAAAAACTGAAGTTGATAGTCAGATTTTCAAGCCTTTGCAATGCTGATTTAGTATTCAGGGAGTTTTTTATGTTTCTAATGAGCGACAATTTTGGAGATCGCTGCGGAACAGGGTCGAAATCGCGGGGATGAAAATAAAACATACAATAAGGTGCAGCATTCGTAAAATAATGAATTAGCACATCAGGCAAAAGTCTAAAATATCCACTTCCGGCAAAATGCATTGGCAAATTTCCTACTCTACCCGCTACCAACGGAAACTCCCAAAGCTCTTGCCCGTTGCATTGCCACTTGAATGGCTTTTGTGGAAAATTTGATTTCCCAACTGTAGTTATGTGGCGCATAGAACTGTTTATCGTTATTCCATTGCGAATCAAAATAGGAATTGCCCACAGATTCCCTTCGTGCATTGAAAAATTTGGAGCCCGAAAAGTTACCGGTCTATAACTCGTAATGTTTTCTAAAAGATCCAAGCCATTTTTGAGATCCAACTCGAAGGCATCGGGCGAGAAAGCATCAATATTATGGTGATGGTAGGTATGGTATCCTATCTCGTGTCCGGCTGCAAATACATCTTTTACCAAATCGGGATAATGCTCTGCCACCCATCCTAAAAAATAAAAAACCCCTTTGGTGTTTTGTCTGTGTAGCACCTCCAACACTTTTCGGGTGTTATAGTCAAGCCGCGGCATAAACAACTTCCATTCATCC
>DMJL01000251.1 GCA_003451785.1 Bacteroidales bacterium | reverse complement strand
AGTCCTTCAGGCGAAATCATTTCGGCAGTGCAACCCCCAATGCTCACAATTGCATGCAGAAGGCTGGGTTGGGTGGTACTGAAAATCTGCTCGCGGGTTAGGTTTAGGCCCATAGCCTGCATTCGTTGCATGAGTGCTTCGTCCATCTGCCAGGGAAGCCACATTCCCTCATCGGCAGATACCTTGCCGGGCATCAATAATAAACCGGCAATAATCAAAACTAAAAATCGCTTAATCATAAGTAATGGTTTGTTTGGGTTTTTAATGTTTTGGATAGGAGCAGACAAGAAAAGTTAAACAAGATGTTCACCTTTTTTAGTTCTAATGTCGTGTATGAATTTTCGTATTTCACCCTCTTGACTTTTTTCGCAAATAAGCAAGGCATTATCAGATTCCGCTACAATATAACCATCGAGTCCCTGTATGACTACCAGCTTATCGTTGGGCATATTAATAATGCAGTTTTTGGAATCGTAATGCAACACATTGTGCCCCAATACCGCATTATGCTGACTATCGCGTTGGCGTACTTCGTGGAGGGAGTTCCAAGTGCCCAGATCTGACCAACCAAAATCGGAAACAATTACAAAAACATTGTTGGCATGTTCCATAATGGCATAATCTATCGAAATGCTTTTGCAAGACTCAAACACCTTAACAATTTGTTCTTCCTCTTTTTCGGTGTTAAATACACTCTCGCAATCTCTAAACACAAAACTTATTTCGGGTTGATAGGCTTCAAAAGCCTCAATGATAGATTCCGCCGACCAAATAAAAATACCACTATTCCACAGAAAATCACCACTTTTTAGGAACGACTCAGCCAGCTCAAGATTGGGTTTTTCTGTAAATGTTTTCACCTTCTTCAGGTTGGTATCTGCTGGCCATGGGCCATTTTCCTGAAATTGTATGTATCCGTAACCTGTATCGGGACGGCTTGGCATAATGCCTAAGGTGATCAGCCACTTGTTGTTTCTGGCTGCATTCAGAGCCGATGATATGGTGTTTATAAAGAGATTTTCTTGCAATATCAAATGGTCGGATGGAGCAAATATTAGACAGGCTTTGGGATCCATTGCATGTATCTTCCACGATGCATAAGCTACGCATGGAGCAGTGTTTTTTCTGAATGGTTCACTGATAATACGCGTGGGATCTATTCCGGTTATATGGGTTTTTACATCGTTCGCATATCTTTTGTTGGTAATTACAAAGATATTTTCCTTAGGTATCACCGGTAGAAACCGCTCGTAAGTTTGAGTCAGGAGCGACTTTCCGGTACCAAGTATGTCTAAGAACTGCTTGGGTCTCGATGTTCGACTCATAGGCCAGAAGCGCTCGCCTATACCTCCGGCCATGATTACTGCATAGTTGTGGTTTTGTTCTTGTATCATCGTTTTGTATAAAATAGATTTGTGCTAAAATTCAAAGATATTTCCTAATCTGTTGGGTTAGTATTTGAGAGTGCTACCGTTGCAAGTGGATGAAAAAGATAGTGCCTTTTAGAAACAATACACTGGCACCGGAATCTTTTTCTCAATAAGGCTTCCTTGCGGTACAACTTACCGTTTGCCGCCACAAAAAGTGCGTTCATGGGTATGTCTTCCAAATATTTTTGACCATCGTCGTTTTTTATAATCGGATCAAACATTTGCAAAAGTCGCTGCAAGGTAGAGCTACCAATCCCACTCGCCTTCACCCTTTTGGAATAATCCATTATTGCATCGGTGAGCGTAGGGTGAAAACATCCTGCCAAAGTAAATTTTCGCAACCAATGTCCAAATGTCTGCTTCCATTCTACACCATGGGGGGCTGCCCTCTTGCCGAACTTGCTAAATACTTCCCAATGAGCGTATTCATGCAGGAAAACTATTAGAAAAGCATAAACATTCAAATTTCCGTTTACGGTAATTCTAGTTGGGGTGTCATTCACACCTGGGCGGAAGTCTCCAAGTTTGCTTCTTCTGGTTCTGTGGATAACCAATCGCAGATTGCCAAACGAAGGTAAGCCCATCAATTCATCAATGGCTTCTAAGGGAAAATATTTTGAGAGTTGATTTTGTGTAGCCTGCATCGTAAAGTGTTTAGCCAATATGCAATGTGGCAAACATTGCAGCATTACATTTTTTGTATCGCTTATGGGTTAAAAATTCTATGTAATTACCATAGTAGCTTTTCAAGGATTGTTGGTATTAATGCGTTTACTTCTTTGGGAGTTGTGATCAGGTGCGAAAAATTTTTCTGTAAATATTCCTATGTTTCAACTTTTATTGTATCCATAATCCGCAAAATGAATTTTCATCCACAGTTTGCCAAGTCAAATGTAGTAATTTATCGGCATGGCTAATCTATTAGAAGGGCTTAATTTTCTAAAGAACGCAAAAAAAAAGAGTAATTTTGTGCTTTACCCGCCAATTCAATGAATTTTCTCTTTCATACAGGTCGTTACTTCTTGCTGTTGGTACAAATATTGAAAAGACCCGAAAATCCCTCAATTTATCGCAAGCAAATTATCGTTGAGATGGATTATCTGGGTTTGCAAAGCCTTGGCATTGTGAGTATTATATCGGTGTTTATGGGGGCAGTGCTTACCATCCAAACAGCTTTCAATACCGAGCATCCCTTATTGCCAATCTATGCCATTGGGTTTGCCACAAGGCAGGCAATCATTTTGGAGTTTGCACCCACCATTGTGAGTCTTATTCTTGCTGGAAAGGTAGGCTCGCGCATTGCATCGGAGATTGGCACCATGCGGGTAACAGAGCAAATAGATGCCTTGGAAATCATGGGCGTAAATGCCGCAGGCTACCTCATCCTACCCAAAACTATAGCAATGGTGATAATCAATCCTGTGTTAATAGTTATAAGCATGTTTCTGGGGATTTTGGGCGGATATTTGGTATCGCTCATCACCCATGTGATGCCGGTTGGGCATTATTTGTATGGTATTTTGTTTGATTTTTCTCCTTTCGATATTTTTTACGCACTCATCAAAACCGTTGTCTTTGCTGTTATTATCGCCACGGTGTCGGGCTACTACGGATTTTATACTCGTGGAGGTGCGCTCGAAGTGGGGCAGGCAAGTACAAAAGCTGTGGTAATGAGCAGCATTTATATCATCTTGTTTAATTTGATACTCACTCAATTGTTGTTGGCATGATACAGGTATCTAATGTTTCAAAAAGTTTCGATGGGGTACCTGTGCTGAAAGATATTTCGGCCCGATTTGAGCAAGGAAAAACCAACTTAATAATTGGTCAAAGTGGATCAGGAAAAACTGTACTTCTCAAGTGCATTGTTGGTATGTTGGAATGCGATAGTGGCTCCATACTTTATGATGACTTGGATTTAACCCGCATGAACTTTTCGCAACGCCGTGTATTGCGGCAGAAAATTGGTATGCTGTTTCAGGGTAGTGCCCTGTTTGACTCCCTTTCGGTAGAAGAAAATATCATCTTCCCGCTCAATATGTTTAGCACTATGAATAAGGAGGAAAAACGCGAGCGAGCCAACTTCTGTTTGAAAAGGGTGGATTTGCAAAATGTGAATCATATGTTTCCGTCGGAGCTTAGCGGTGGTATGAAAAAGCGGGTAGCTATTGCCAGAGCGATAGCCAACAAGCCCAGTTTCCTTTTTTGCGACGAACCCAATTCCGGTCTCGATCCCATTACTGCAATTGTTATTGACAACCTTATCAAAGAAATCACCAAAGAGTTTAACATCACCACCATTATCAACACCCACGATATGAATTCTGTAATGGAGATTGGCGAAAATGTGGCTTTTATTTACAAAGGTCAATTGTGGTGGGAAGGTTCTAATCAGGATATTTTGCACTCCGGTAATGCGTACCTCGATCAGTTTGTGTATTCATCCAAGCTGATGCACAAGCTCAAGAAATAAACCTACCAATCAGGCACCATGAAAGTATTTGTAAGAATCGTCAAAGAGAGTACTCTGTTTGCCCTTTCGGCGGCCTTAGCCAATAAGATGCGTACTCTGCTCACATTGCTGGGTATTACCATAGGAATATTTTCAATTATCTTGGTTTTTTCGGTTCTCGACGGACTTGAGCGACAAGTGCGCAATAGCATTAATGCATTGGGCGAGAATGTGGTTTATATTCAAAAGTGGCCGTGGGTGTTCGATGGCGAATTCCCATGGTGGCGGTATGTCAATCGCCCTGTGCCTCACATGAGAGAGTTGCCCGAGATTTTGCGTAGGGCACAAACCGTGGAAGCCGCTGCATTTATGGCAAGCAGGGCACAAACTGTTGAATATGGCGCAAACAGCATTCAGAATGCTTCATTAGTGGGAGTTTCGGAGGATTACGATAGGGTTAGAATCTTAGATATAGCGCAAGGGCGGTATCTGTCTGACGATGAGTTGGAAAGAGGAACAAATGTAGTTGTGATAGGAATAGAAATAGCCGAAGCTCTTTTTGGTGAGCAGGAACCTCTTGGTCGCTACATTCGATTTTTTGGACGCGATGCACAAGTAGTTGGAGTATTCCAGCAAGAAGGTACAGCCACATTTGGCGAAAGCCACGATGATTGGATTGTTGCACCGCTTTTGTACATCAACAGGTTTGCAAATGTAAACGATGAAGCTATGAACCCCCAAATATTGGTTAGTGCCAGACCGGGTATAGCCAACGAAGAGATGATTAGCGAACTTACAGGAATTATGCGTGCTATTCGTCGGTTGCGACCTGCCGAAGAAGATAATTTCGCTCTTAATCAAACAAGCCTTATTGCCAAACAAACCGATAGTCTTTTTGCAGCCATTTCATTGGCAGGCTGGATTATTGGAGGATTCTCTATTTTGGTTGGCGGATTTGGAATAGCCAATATCATGTTTGTTTCGGTAAGGGAGCGCACCTCCATTATTGGTATTCAAAAGGCTTTGGGTGCTAAGAGATTTTTTATTTTGTTTCAATTTCTCTTCGAATCGGTGCTACTTAGCCTGATGGGTGGACTAGTAGGTTTGTTGTTGGCATTGGGTGCCACAGCCGTCATTTCGCAATTGGCCAATATGGACTTCAATCTTACATTGGGCAATGTGTTGCTGGGCATCAATGTTTCGGCCATTATTGGAGTAGTGTCGGGCTTCATGCCTGCATGGGCAGCGTCGCGCCTCGACCCTGTTGAAGCTATCCGAACCACCGGATAAAATAGTTTGACCCATAATGAGATGTGTTTTTACAAAAATCTTCAAAATATTTAATTATGATTGATAATAAAGTACTATTGGTAATTCTCGATGGTTGGGGCCAAGGCGATGGAAGTGCTGCCGACCTTATTGCACACGCAAATGTTCCTTTCACGCGGATGCTTACCCAAACGGTTCCACACACACTCTTGCATACATCTGGCGAAGATGTGGGTCTTCCAGATGGGCAAATGGGCAATTCAGAGGTAGGGCACCTGAACATTGGTGCCGGTCGCGTAGTGTTTCAAGAATTGGTAAAAATATCCAAAGCAGTAAGAGAAAGGTCGTTTCACAAAGAGCCGGTTGTTTTAAATGCATTTGCGTATGCCCGTCAAAACCAGAAGAAAATCCACCTTATGGGGCTTGTTTCCAATGGTGGGGTGCATTCCGCTATGGATCATTTGTTTGGTTTTTGTGATGTAGCGAAAGAGCAAGGATTCAACGATTTGTACATTCATGCATTTACCGATGGGCGCGATACCGACCCCAAGAGTGGTTTAGGGTTTCTACAGGAAGTTGAGCAATACCTTCAGCATTCGGCTGGTAAAATTGCCAGTGTGTGCGGAAGATATTACGCTATGGACCGCGACAAGCGATGGGAACGGGTGAAACTTGCATACGACCTTCTTTTGCATGGTGCTGGGCAACCACACTTGAGCCTAACGGAAGCCATCGAATCAAGCTATAGCGAAGGTATCACCGATGAATTTATTACTCCCAAAGTGATCGCAGGAAACAATGGAAAACCTTTAGCTACTATTGACCAAGGCGATGTGGTTATCTGTTTCAATTTCCGTACCGATCGCCTGCGGGAGATTACCACAGTGCTTACCCAAAAGGATATGCCCGAACATGGTATGAAAACTGAAGATTTGTACTATGTAACCATGACTCGCTACGATGAGTCGTTCAAAGGCGTACAAGTGATTTATGAGAAAGACGATTTGGAGCAAACATTGGGCGAAGTGCTTGCAGCCCACGGCAAAACGCAGTTGCGAATTGCAGAGACTGAGAAATATCCGCATGTTACATTTTTCTTCAATGGTGGGCGTGAGGAGCCTTTTGCGGGCGAGAGTCGAATCATGGTTCCATCGCCCAAGGTAGCCACCTACGATCTTATGCCCGAAATGAGTGCGCCGGGTGTGAAAGATAAAGTGGTAGAAGCTATTCTTACCGCAAACTACGATTTTATTTGTCTCAACTTTGCTAATGCAGATATGGTAGGCCATACCGGAGTGCCAACTGCGATTACCCAAGCATTAGAAACAGTTGATGCTTGCCTAAAGGAAACTGTTGAAGCCGCCAGAAGCAAAGGGTATCAAGTGATAATCACCGCAGACCACGGCAATGCCGACTTTGCCATAAATCCCGATGGCTC
>DMJL01000228.1 GCA_003451785.1 Bacteroidales bacterium | reverse complement strand
CGGCAAAATGCCAGCACAAGTGAAGCAGTAGTATGTAAGCCTTGCGAATTGCTAAATACATCCATTACAAACCCTAGACCAAATGCGCTCAAAAGCAGGAATATCCCATTTACATCAATGGGAAGTAAAAGCAAAAAAATCAAATAAATATATGGATTAGCAAAGCCACCGATGCCAACATGATTGAAAATGGAGAATTGCAGCAGCAAAACTGTAACTAACAGTAGAAAAAAATGCCATTTGCTATTTTTCATTGCTTTGCTATGGGGTTGTTGCGTTTTGTTGCTGCAATTGTTGTTGCTCCAAATGCAATAAATTTCTCACAACGCTTACATGTGTTAGACTATTGAAATCGAGACTCAATTCTATGTCGGCCGAAATAAAGCCTTCGCCAGGTACCTGCTCAAAAGATTGCACAGTTCCTAACAATATTCCGGGCGGAAAAATCAATGAATAACCACTTGATACAATTGTGTCGCCTTTACTTAATTCAACATGGGATGGGATGTACTTTAGGGTAGCCCTGCGATAATTCCCACCATCCCAAACCAGGGAGCCAATATGATCATTCCGCACAATACGAGCCGAAATATTGCTTTCCTGGTTTAAAAGCGAAATAACGGTACTGAAGTTCTCCGAAACCGCATTGACTACACCAACAATGCCATTGAAGGTAATTACACCCATATTTGGCTCAATCCCATGCCTACGACCCTTATTTAGGGTAAGAAAATTATTCTGACGACTTATGGAATTGTTTATCACCTGAGCATTTACAAAGGAGTATTGTCTTTGAAAAGTAGTATCGCTATGGAAGAAAACCTTATCGTCAGTAATTAGAAAGCTATTGCGAGTGATATGAAGCAGAAGGTTGTTCTCTTTGGCAAGTTGCTCGTTGGCTTCCCTCAATTTTGCAAATTGCGAAACTTCGGATACTATTGAATAGAATGTTCCTGCAATAGAGTTGGCCGACGACACCATCAAAGCCCTTTGGTATTGATGACTGTTTATAAGCATAAAAAATGCAATGGCCTGCAAAATCAAAAAGAGCAGCGCAAAATGGTACTTAAGTATAAAATTTATCAGATTGCGCATAGTTTTATTCTGAATCCTTTAAATACTTATTCGTAGCTTGATATGAATAGGTGAATGCTAATGCAGAAAGCCTTTATGAAAGCTTTAGCTGCTACTTTATTAAGAATGGAAATCTATCGAAATTTTTCAATGCGATTCCCGTACCCCTTGCAACTGCCCTTAATGGGTCTTCTGCAATATGAACAGGCATTCTGGTTTTGGCAGAAATCCGCTTGTCAAGCCCTCTTAACAAAGCGCCACCTCCTGCCATATAAATACCAGTGCGATAAATGTCAGCGGCCAACTCTGGGGGTGTCATTTCCAAAGCACTAAGCACAGCAGCCTCGATTTTTGTAATGGATTTATCTAAACATTGGGCGACTTCTTGATAATTCACGGATATTTCCTTGGGGATACCGGTGAGCATATCGCGCCCATGCACTTTCAGGTCTGGAGGAGGGTTTTCAAGCTCTGATGTTGCTGCGCCTACTTCTATTTTAATTTTTTCGGCAGTGCGCTCACCAATCAGAATGTTGTGTTCCTTTCGCATAAACTCGATAATATCTGCATTGAAGTCGTCGCCGGCTACCCTTATAGACTTGTTGCACACTATTCCACCAAGTGCAATTACCGCTATTTCGGTAGTTCCGCCACCTATGTCAATCACAATATTGCCCGAAGGCTCCAACACATCTATCCCAATACCTATAGCAGCAGCCATGGGCTCGTGAATGAGCCTAACCTCTTTTGCACCTGCCTGCTCGCATGAGTCGCGCACTGCTCGTTCTTCCACCTCAGTGATACCCGAAGGAATACAAATAACCATTTTGAGCGATGGTGGAAAAAACGACTTTTTTTGTTCAGTCATTTTTATCATAGCCCTAATCATGGCTTCTGCTGCCTGAAAATCGGCAATTACTCCGTTGCTCAACGGACGCAAGGTCTTTATATTGTCATGCGTTTTCCCATGCATCATCATTGCTTGCTTGCCTACAGCAAGAATTTTCCCAGTTTGCTTGTCAATAGCCACAATGGAAGGTTCTTCCACCACCACCTTGTCGTTGTGAATGATTAGCGTATTGGCAGTACCCAGATCTACTGCAATTTCTTTTGTTAAAAAGGAGAACAAACCCATGATATTGTCTTATAATAATGTTTAGCCGTAATGCAAAATTTTGTTTCTAATGTTTAAAATGCCTTATCCCCGTAAAAGCCATCGCCAAAGCATATTTATTGCATTGTTCGATAGAATCCTTATCCCTTAAAGATCCTCCAGGCTGCACAACTGCTGTAATCCCTGCATTGTGTACAATCTCGACCCAATCAGAGAAAGGGAAGAAAGCATCGGAAGCCAACACAGCATCTTGAAGATTGTGCCCAAACCTTTTTGCTTTTTCCAAGGCGATATGCACTGCATCTATCCTCGAAGTTTGACCACTACCTGTGCCTATAAGCATTCCATCTTTTACCAAAGCAACAGCATTCGACTTTAAATGCTTCACTATTCGGTTGGCAAAATACAAATCCGAAATTTGCTGTTCTTTGGAATTTGCAAAGGTAACAAATTGCCAATTATTGGGGTTATTATCAAAATTATCTGTTGATTGTTTCAAAATGCCATCCAACAGGCTTCGAGTCATAATTCCAACAGGTTTCTTCATCTTATCTACCAACAATATTCTGTTTTTCTTCGTCTTCAGCACATCAAGACCATCTGAGTCGAAACCCGGCGCTATAAGCACTTCGAAGAACAATGCATTTAAGGCCATTGCCATGTAGCTCGACACAGGGCGATTGGAAATCAACACTCCCCCAAATGCCGACAAGGGATCGCCATCAAGAGCCTTTTGCATTGCAACAGCTATTTCTGTATCCATTCCAACACCACATGCATTGGTATGTTTAAGTATAGCAAAGGCAGGCTCACTGAATTCGAATATAAGCTGAAGTGCAGCATCAATATCAACTAAGTTGTTGTACGACAATTCTTTGCCATGAATCTGCTCGAACGATTCAGACAAATTGCCTTTAAAAAACGCCTGTTGATGCGGATTCTCACCGTATCGCAACGGGGTGAACTGTTCTGAATCCCTTTCGAATTTCCTGTTGCTATTCCTTTCCAAGTACTTGAAGATTGCATTATCGTAATCCGATGATATGCGAAATGCAGCTGTTGCATAAGCTTGCCTAAACTCAAAACTTGTATTACCCTTTTTGGCGACCAACTCCTTTATTGCTTCATTATAGAAATCCATTGATGGCACCACCAACACATCGGCATAGTTTTTAGCGGCTGCTCTGAGTAAGGAAATTCCACCAATGTCAATCTTCTCAATTATTTCGTCGTGGGGTAGATTCTGACTTACAGTTGCCTCAAATGGGTACAAGTCCACAACCACTAAATCAAAAAGTTGAATATTGAAACTCTGCAATTGTAGCATATCCTGCGCAACATGGCTTCGGGCAAGAATGCCTCCAAAAATAGCTGGGTGCAGAGTTTTCACTCTACCTCCTAGCACCTCAGGGAAGCCAGTTACCTGCTCAACATCCATAGCATCTATGCCCATGCTCTGCATAAAACCCAAAGTACCACCAGTGCTTACCAACGAAACCCCTAATTGATG
>DMJL01000246.1 GCA_003451785.1 Bacteroidales bacterium | reverse complement strand
CTAAAGGGTTCGTTGGTACTCAATGATTTGTAGAAATCCTTCAGATAAACTATGCCTTCAATGTTTTCAGGGTCATCTTTGCAGCACAATAGCTTGCTGTGCTTTGCATTCAACAATTCATTGTGTATGGTTTCTTGGGGCTGGCTGATGTCAATCCATTCCACATCGGTGCGATGGGTCATCATGTGTCGAGCTTTCTTATCGGCAAAATAAAAAACCTTATCGTGCATCACTTTTTGCTCTTCTTCAATTACACCCTCCACCGAGGCATGTTTTAGCAGAAGTTTGAGATCGGCTTCAGAAAGCTGTCGGTTGCTATTTTTTACACCTAAAGTCTTTAACAACATAGCAGTAGAACCCGAAAGTAATTTTACAATAGGATAGAATGCCATGCTGAAGAAAAGTATAGGTCGAGAAACTTTCAAGGCTATGGCTTCAGGATTTCCAATGGCAATGGTTTTTGGCACCAATTCGCCAACTACAATGGATATATATGTGATAATCAATACGGTAAGCGCAAGTGCAATTTCTTTTGCGAAGGGCAAAATGGCAGGAAATTGCATAAAAAAGGGCGTAATATCGTCGGCAATACTTACACCGCCATATACTCCGGTTACGATTCCAATAAGGGTGATACCCACTTGAATTGCTGAAAGGAAATTTTCAGAATTATCTAAAAGTTTTAGTGCTGTAGTTGCTCCTTTGTGACCTTCGGCTTTTTTTTGTATAAGTTTTGCCCTTCTCGACGATACCAATGCCAATTCGGAAAGGGCAAAAAAACCATTGAGCAGAATTAGAAACGAAAGTATAAGTATTTCCATATCAATTGATTCACAAACAAAAGTCCTTCCTTTGTGAGCTATGCAAAATTAGCACACCTACGGATAAACATACAAGTTAATCGAATGCAGTGTACTTTTAACCAATCACCAACCGGAGTTAATTGCCAAGGCTGTGAAAAGAATGAAATTATTTTTAAATACACCTTTGCCATAAATGCAAAAGCACTACAGTTTGCATCTTATGAATGGATGCTTCAAAGTATGATTCATGAATATCCATGCAAATCTGATGCAAACTCTAAAGCAACTTCTCATTGATTGTGATTGCAATTAATCGAAAAGCTCTTTTAGCCAGTGCTTGCCGGGTTTATGACCATAACGGGGATCAGGGTATCTTGGATCGTACGGACGGGTATCCTGACGGCTTGGACCTTGGGTGGCAGTAGCTCTATCGAGTATCTTATCGAGTTCGCCCCTGTCGAGCCAAATTCCGCGGCAATTCGGACAGTAATCGATCTCTATCTGGCTTCTTTCGGTCATCACCAGATCAACAGTAACACATACCGGGCATTTCATACCAACTTGTTTTTAAGTGTGAATGGATTTTTGATTTTGATGCTTAAAGTTACGCAAGTTTTTTAGAATGAATTTATTTCATGGAAAATTTATATCATTCAAATAGAACCAATTATATTTTTTCTCAGGAGTGCAATATGGATGGGTTGCAAAATCCCATTACAAATAAAGAAGTCATTGTTTAAAACCGTTGCTGCTATGGTTGGGAAAGCTCATTGAAGTAATGCTGATTTTGGGCAAAATTCTGCATAAAACTATTTTCGATGCAAAATGTACTCGATTGTGTATCAACTGCCCATAGCAACTTTTCAAGCCATTTCTATTCCCCCAAAGCACCATATTTACTAAATTATGTTGCCCATTATTTTATTTTACCCTCGATAACATTTTGGGTTAATCGACTTTTGCAGCATCAATTTTGCCTTCTCCTGAATGCATTTTCGATCATTTGCTGGATCTTGCTTTTTCGGTTGGCTTCCTGGTTTTGCTGAACTGGTGCTACTACAGGTTCACCCGGTTGGGCAAAAATGCGATCTAAGATGGTCGGTTGAGGAAGTTCTTCAACAAACATTGGGCAACTGTAAAAGTCGTAGAATTCCGGGTCGGGCACCGGAATATTTCCGGCAATGTACCTGCGAGTCCTGCCGTGAAGTCTTATACCCGCATGGTAGTCTGCCCAAATGGGAACAGCAGATGATGAAGCACCAAAAGGCAGCGGATAAACACTATTGAAAGCAGGATTTTCTAACCCTACCCAAACACCTGTGATAATGTTGGAACCAAATCCAATAAACCACCCGTCGCTATTGTTTTGCGTAGTTCCGGTTTTACCAGCCAAATCGTATTCATAACCCACAAAATTGCGGATGGATGCACCTGTACCACTATTCACTACGCTTTTTAGCATCCTTGCCATGAGTCTGGCGGTCTCGGCAGTTATAACCTGCTGCTGAGGTTGGGGGTTGGGAGCTTCATAAAGAATATTACCTTCCCTATCTTCAATTCGCAGCAGATACGACGGTCTAATGGGAATTCCGCCATTGAGAAAGATGCTATAAGCGGCTGTCATATCCAGAAGTGAGGTTTCGGCGGTACCTAAAGCAAGAGACGGAACAGCGGGCATCTTTCCTCTAATTCCAGCAGCATTGGCTATTTGAATTACTGCATGGTAGCCTGCCATGGTAAGGTAGCGAGTAGAAACGGTATTCACAGACCTTGCAAGTGCGCCTTCCATACTAAAGTAGCCATCATAAAAGCCATCGTGGTTTTCAGGACTCCAGTTGTCGTAATCTTCATAAACCGGTCGTTCGTTGGTAATCATCTCACACGGGCTAACTCCAGCTTCAATGGCAGCCGCATACACAAACGGTTTGAAAGCCGAGCCTGATTGCCGGCGCGATAATACCTGATCGAATTGAAAAAATCTGATGTTGTTGCCGCCAATCCATGCCAAGATATGGCCATTGGATGGGTTGAGGGATACCAAACTGCCGTGTAGTATTTTTTGAGATGCAAAAATGGAATCTATTGGGCTTTTTTCTAATGCTTGTTCTCCTTCCCAATCAAAGAACAAGATGTTCGAAGGTTCTCTCATTATCTCCATAGCCCTGTTGCTCGATTTTCCTTCTTCTCTCAACGACTGGTATCGTGCACTCCTTCGAGCTAATTGGTTGAGCAGGGGTTGTACGGCCGACGGACGGGCACGAGCGAAGTGAGCATCCACGGATCGCTGCAGTGCCTGCATCTGGCGGGAGTATGCCCGTTCGGCAATCATCTGCAGGTTATAGTCGATAGTGGTGAAAATTCGCAATCCTCCAGTGTAGAGATTATGCGAAGTGCCATTGCGAGCATTGTAATTGTCAATGATATCTTTGAGTTCATTTCTAAGCATTTCCCTGAAGTAGGTTGCGGGTCCATGCCCATGTGCCAACAAATTGTAGTCTATTTCTAACGGCAGAGCCATAATCGAATCTGCTTTGATTTCGTCAATGTGCCCATACCTTTCCAATTGTCCGATCACAACATTTCGGCGCCTTTGCGATGCTTCAGGATTTATACGAGGGTTGAATGTTGTGGTTGCCTGTAGAAGCCCAATGAGGGTAGCAGTTTCTTCAATATTGAGTTGACTGGGATGTTTGCTAAAAAACCGCTGCGATGCCGCTGCAATTCCAAAAACATTCTCGCCAAACGGCACAGTATTGAGATACAAGGTGAGTATTTCATCCTTCTCATAAACCCTCTCCAGCCTTCTCGCTATAATGCCTTCTCGCACTTTTTCGCCTACAAGCCATATCATACCTCGGCGTTGTCGAGGATAGAGGTTTTTTGCAAGTTGCCGAGTAATGGTACTGCCACCTCCGGCACTTCTTCTACCCATAATAATGTTTTTTACCAATACCCTGCCCAATGCCAAATAATCGGTACCCCTGTGGCTGTAAAACCGTGCATCTTCGGTGCTAATGAGGGCCGGCAGCACCCAAGGTGAAAGCTCTTCCAATGTAATTGCATTGCGGTCGTAGATAAAATATTTGCCTAAAACTTCCCCTCCGGCTGCGTAAACAGTGGACGAATTGTGATTTTCTAAGTCTTTGAGTTCTTCGGCACGGGGCACTGGTCCAAAAAATCCAACCCGCGCCAAGAGTTGAAAAAGAAGGAAAATACCCAAAAAAGAAACAGCTCCATACATCAATATTTTTCGAATCCACTCTCTATTGGAGTAAAGATTTTTGATTTCTAAAACTTTAGTTTTGAGTTTTTTCATTTTTTGCAATTTTTTTAAACTCATGAAATTTTAATTTTGTCTTAGCGAAGCGTAGAAAAGCAAAGCAATCGCTCATTTTGTAATTCTGTTTGCAGAATACTCCAAACTTGATGTTTATATTTTGCAAAACGATGATTAGTTAATGCTTATTAGCACAGATTGTTGCATATAATCGTTTTGGTAAATTTATCAGAATTTTACCTGAAAAAAACCACCAATTTTGTTAAAGAAAAAACAATGTTACTCCCAACACACTGATTGCTGCTCCTATAAGTTCTTTCCAACTCACACTTTGTTTGAAAAATATCCTTGTGGGGATAATAATCAAAATAGGGGATAGTGCCATTAGCGTGGAAGCAATACCTGTGGCCGTATGTTGCACCGCCATAAGTGATGCCGTTACTCCCAGAAATGGTCCAAATGTAGCCCCCAGCAACATCAATGCCATGGGTTTTGATTGGGTTAAAGTACTCACCACTAATTGGGTCTTACTTAACAGCAGTGTTATTACAAAAAATCCTGCAATACCAGCAATAACTCTAATTTGGGTTGCTGCAAACGGGTCTAAATCTCCCATACCATGCTTGCTGAGAACCAATCCTAATGCTTGCCCAACGGCACCGCCTATAGCAAATAATATGCCACGCAATGGAATTTTGCCTGCCGTTTGCTGACCATTTTTTTCCCTCCTAAAAAATATTACCAAGGCTATACCTGCCATGGTTATGGTCATGCCCAATAGATAAATCCAAGTCAACTTTTCGCCTAAAAAAACCCAACCGGAAAAAGCTGCTATTGGGGGAACCAAAGTCATTATAAGCATCGAAAGCCGTGAACCTATAATCGTAAATGCCTTGAATAGAAAAAAATCTCCTATCACAAAACCTACCACACCGCTAAGTAACAACCACTTCCAATGAAAAGTATCAGCATCGGTGGGCAACATAGGCTCACCGCGCAAAAGGGCGAAACTGCCCAAAAGGATGAAGGCCATCACCAACCTAATGAAGTTTACAACTACACTGCCTACTTTGCGGCCCGCCGCTTCAAAAGCAACCGCAGACACCGTCCAACAAATGGCAGCAAACAATGCAGCCATTTCTCCTATTCTAAACTCCATGTAGGGAAAATTTGCGCAAAGGTACCCTTAAAAATTCAGATTCAGGCGTTTTTTTCGCGCGTAACATACTGCCGTATAGTGTATAGAAATTGTTTGCTGTAATTTTCAATAAAATTTGGCCCAATGCCTTTTATCGCCAACAATTCGTCGTTTTCCATGGGCTTGTGAATACAGAGGTTACGCAAAACAAAATCCTTACAAATCATAAATGCAGGTTTGTCTTCTTCTTCGGCCAACTGCCTGCGGGTGAGTTTTAGTTTGTAAAACAAATCCTGATCATCGTCTGATAAATCGGGTATGTCTTTGTCCATTATGGCATCCAGCAAAACAAACTCAGGATTTGTTTGGTTGTTTAAAAATTTCAATCCTTCCGGCGAAATTTTCAGAACGGGATAGCTATCGCCTTCCACCTTTATATCTTCTACCTGCATCATGCCTGCATTTATCAGAATGTCGATAATGTCGGATAGCTGATCGCGGGTAAATCCTGTGAGAATAGAAAAAGTGTGGAGCTTAAATAGCTGGTTGTTGAGCACATACGACGACCTATTGCCTTTAAGCACATCGATGGTTTTTTTTACACCCAAGGGGAAGGGTAATTCTGTTAAGGAGAAAAGCACAAGGCGGGCAATAGTTTGCTCATAATTTTGCAGCAAATTGTTGATTAACTTCTTACTGTCGGACTCACTCATACGGGAGATTAATTGGTTTGAAAAGAAAAATATTCTGCTTGTAAAAATAGGAATAAATTTTGAAACATTAAATGGGTGGTGATTTTCGTATGAAAATCTGTTGCCAACGCATTTTAGCATGCTATTAGTACGAGGCAAGGTCAAAAATTTCTCTATCTATTGCTTCGGGATAATGAGCAAATTGCTTCTTCACATGGCTGGCTTCAAACTTCTCACAAGGGGGCTTTTACCATTAGGAAAAAATTTTTGATAGAAACTTATGAAATGCAAATGATGCAAATGCAAATTGTATGCTGCCAATTAATCTGCCTAAATGCTATTGCAACAAAAAAGCGGGGTAGTTAGCCCCGCCTAAGATTTGTTCTGGTGAAAAAAATCTTTTTACGATTAGATAGTTGCAAGAGCTGTTTGGATTTCTACAGCTTTTACTTGCGAAGCAGTAGCTTTTTCAAGAGCAGTTAGGTAATCGCCATTAGCAACCAAAGTGTTGATTTCTGTAATAGCCGACTCGATAACTGTAATTTCATTTTGCATACCTTCTACAGTTGCCCTGTTGCGAGGAGTAACTCTTACTAATGCAATAGCTTCTTTGTTGCTAGTTACCAAGTTGCCAAGCTCTACCAAAAGGCCTTCTACCTGGGTGCGAACTTCAGCTTTGCGTACTTCAGCATTAGCTTTCAAAGCTGTAGCGTCGGTTGCAATAGTTTCCAATTTTGTACGAACAGGAGCAAAATCGCGCTCGCCAAAGGGTAGTGCACTTATTGTCTCGATAGCAGCTACAGCAGCTGTTAAAGAGTCATTGAGAGCTGTAAATTCAACAGCAAGATAACGATCGGCTTCTACTGCTCTTGCACTGTCAATTGCGGCTTGAGCTGCTTCAACTTGTGCTTGAGGAGCTGGCTTGCAGGAAATCATTGCTACTGCCATTACAAGGGCGGCAATACCCATAATCATTCTTTTCATCGGATTCTGTAAATTTTTGTTGTGTTAAATTTCAATTTTTTGAACAGCCATAATTAGCAATGAGCGTGCCAAAACATTTAATAAATTGAAAATGAAACAAATACAAAAATATCGATTTTACGATGTAAATTACCTTTGCTGCAATAATTGCGCTGCAAGTGAATAAAATCAAGCTGTTCGAGGTATGGGTGCTAAATAAGAATTGTAAGTTTTTTTTACAATGTGGTAAAAATAAATTACACTTTTTGCCTTTCATAACCCCAAACTTTTAAATTTTGGTAACACATTTAGCCCCAATCCGCAGAATATTAAAATTTCCTTACAATTTGGAGTTAAACTAATTGCAAGAATGCTTTCGCACAATTTTCGATGCAAAATTGTTCCTGAGGAATCGATAATAGATAATATTGACATTACAGCAGTGGGGCTTTATGCTTTCTCGGATTTTTTGTTTTAAAATAAGAGGTCTTTATGTTTTTCAATCTATCTTTGGTTTGACTCATTATCCTAAAGTTTTGCAAACAATTTCTCAAATCGAAAAATATTTATAATGAACACTTTGCGGTTATTTCTTGGACTTCTTTTGGGTTTGTTAGCGATTGCTAATGCAACAGGAAATGGTTTTAAGACTCCATCTCAAGCGCGAAACTTCACGCTTCCAACTACTTATGCTGAGTTGAAACAATTTATCAGGGCTACGAGCCACCAATCACCACTTTGGGAGTATGAGGTTTTGGGAAAATCGGTTGAAGGAAGGGAGATATTTGTAGTTAGAACCATATCGAGCAAACCAAGTATGACCGGCGAGCGTTTGCGCATTTTGATTTTTTCTCAGCAACATGGCAACGAGCAAAGCACCAAGGAGGCCGCATTGCTACTTATAGCCCAAATCGCCAATGGGAAACACCCACATTGGCTGCGCAATGCCGATTTGTGGATAATCCCACAGGTAAATCCCGACGCATCGGAGGTGAACCAGCGCCGCAACGCACAGGATTTGGACCTAAATCGCGACCATGTATTGCTCCAATCGCCCGAAGTGGTTGCCCTGCACGAACTTTTTCATCGCATAAAACCCCATGTTACCGTTGATGTACATGAGTATCAGCCGTATCGACCTTCGTGGGCAGACTTTGGTGGATTCAAGTTTTTCGATGTGCAGGTTGGAATTCTCACCAATCCCAATGTTTCGCAAGGCATTAGAGATTATAGTTTGAGGGTAGGTTTGACAGCAATCGAAAACAGCCTTGTAGATGCAGGCTTCAGCTTTCACAACTACCTGATTGGACCTGCACCAAACGAAGGATTGACACGCTTTAGCACGGTGAATATCAACGACGGTCGTCAAGGTCTGGGGATTATGGGTGGCATGTCGTTTATATACGAAGGGATAAATGGACGCGATAATTTTGCCCACAATTTGGATAGACGCACTATAAGTCAAACCCTTGCACTCGAAGCCTTGGTTGACCGCTTGGTAACCGACAACCGAACCGTAATAAGATTGGTAGAAAGGTCTCGCCAAAGACTTAATCGGGGGCGCTTGGGAAGCGTTGCAATTAGAATGGATCATTTCAGAGATAATAATCCCTTAATGCTGCCATTGCTTTCATCAAAAACGGGGAAAGATACTTTGGCAGTTGTCGAAAATTTTTATCCCGTAGTACGCCCCACCTTAAGTGTTGAAGCTCCAAAGGGCTATCTCGTTCCTAAAAATGATACAATTTTAGTTGAGCTTTTAAGAAGGCACAAAATATTATTATTAGACGAAAAACCCCGAAATTCTCGTGTTTATGGGTACACGATTACAGAAAATCGGGTGGTGGAAGCGGAGTCATCAGAAAATGCATTCCCACAGGTACAAAGATTTCGATTGCCACAACCTCCATCAATCACAAATTATTTCTTTGTTCCTCTAACGCAACTAAAAAGTCTGTTTTTGGTGCTAATATTGGAGCCACAGTCGCAGATAGGGCTTGCACAATACGAGCAGTTTCAATATTTGTTTAGAGTAGGGGAGAAGTTTCCAATTCTGAGGGTAGAATAAGCGGGGTTGCAAAAAAAATGCATTTTTTGGTGACTCCCCCCCATAATTATTGTCTAAAAATCAAAAAAAATAATTTTTTGTTGACATGCCTATATGTTTTGCACTACCTTTGTTTTTATTTTTTAAAAAACCAGACTATGACAAATAGACTTAGAGCATTGGAAGCGGCACTATCGAGAAGCATGCCACCACAGGA
>DMJL01000139.1:6323-7023 GCA_003451785.1 Bacteroidales bacterium | reverse complement strand
AAGCACATTGGCTCAACACACCAAGCACAAGAGCAAGGAAAAGCGCGATGATGCCAAGATTATTGTTCTTGGTTTGGTGGTAAACATAGAGGGCTTTATCAAGTTCTCCAGTGTTTTTGAAGGCAAGAAAGGAGACAGTGAATCGCTTGTGGAGATTATTGACAAAATACGCATTAGCACCAGTCAAACCCATAGGGCGGTGGTGGTTTTGGATGCCGGCATTTCAACGGATGAAAACATAGAATTGATTCGTGCCAAGGGGTACGATTATGTATGTGTGTCCAGAGCCAAAATCAAGGACTATAGTATATACCCCAATGGCAAGATTCAGCAAATAATGAGTAAAGCAAATCAAATCATTACCTTGGAGAGAGTCATCTCTAATCAGACTACCGATTATCTGCTCAAAGTCCACAGCACGGGCAAGCTCAAAAAAGAGCAGTCTATGAAGAATCAGTTTGAAGAACGCTTTGCTATAGAAATCAATAAAGTGCGCGCTGCCCTGAAAAAGAAAGGAGGTACCAAAAAGACTGATAAAGTTCAAAGACGCATAGGCAGGGTTATACAGAAGTACCCTTCCTTAGCCAAGCATTATGATATTGATGTCATTACCAAGGGGGCAGTCGCTATCGATATTTTATTGCATCAAAAAGCAAGCTATAACTACCATCAGGATCATCTGGGGGTTTACTTTATCCGC
>DMJL01000139.1:4449-5931 GCA_003451785.1 Bacteroidales bacterium | reverse complement strand
AAATAGAACGAAGCTTTCGCTGCCTAAAGAACGATCTAGACCTACGACCCATATACCACCAGAACGATAGCTCCACCTTGGCGCATGTAAACTTAGGGTTATTGGCATACTGGGTTGTCAACACTATTCGCTACCAGCTAAAAGCCAAATCAATAACACACAGCTGGAAAGAAATCATTAGAATCACAAACACCCAAAAGGTGGTTACCACTTCAGGGCAAAACGCTTTCGATGAAATCATTTCTGTGCGAAAATGTACAGAACCACAACAAAAAGTAAAAGAAATCTATCAGGCCTTAGGATACCGAAATTATCCATTTATAAAACGAAAATCCGTAGTACACAAATCGGAACTCAAAAAAAATGAAACACAGTATTTACGCAATATTGACGATAGTTAGCTGCAAGTTGGGTTAAGGCAATCTAATGGCCGTTTTCATTCAAGCAAATCTGATTCCGCTAACTTTTCCCCCGTTTCCCTTCCAAACAAGTAGCTGATTAAAAGTTATATGAGCATTAGGAAAATTACTCTGCCAAAAGTTATTCATGCAAAATCGGCAAAAAATAGGTGGAAATTTACAAAGTAAATTACCCTTGAATACCAACTATGCCTTCTGGAAGCGTAACCTGAATATTCTTGTCAATAATATCCAATCTGATTATCAGAAGATTTTTTTTGTTAGCATGGATGACTGTCCCTTTTATTCCTTTAAGAGGACCGTGTAGAATTTCAACAGGCGTGCCTGGTAGAAATGAAACTTCTATTTCTTGAATTGGATAGCCCGTTTCACATAGTCTTTGCAAGACTTCAATTTGCGAGTCGGCTACTACGGCCGGTTTGCCCTCAAACGATACAAACCTAACCGCTCCCGGTACATGAAGAATATTAGTAAAATGATAATAATCGGAAGGATGGGTCTTAACAAAAACATAAGATCGCAACAATGGAACTTCAATTTTTTTTATCCTATCCGACCACTTTCTATTTTCCTTACTCAATGGCAAGAAAACATCGTAATTCTGCAATTTAAGTTCGTTTGCAATTTTTTTTTCAAAGTGCGAACGGGTACTCAAAACATACCAATGATGATGATAGGTTTTCAAGGTTTCACAATCCTAATTTGTATAACGCTTCTTCTAAGAAAAACAGGCAATGACCTTGAATTCGGATTGCCTGTTTCATGTTATTAATTTTGTGTATGTGCTTCTACATCAGCCTATTCGTTATATTTGTCGAATTATATCTGGTTGTAGAATCGCAAAATAATCGGCAAAAAAATTGTTTAAATATTTCAACAGATTTTAGTCTTAGCAAACTGAATTCGAGCTGCTTAGCCATTGATTATTTATTTGTAATCAAATGCTTAAAAAGATAGCATTATATCGAATAGCAATCCATCAAGATTTATTCAATGAAAAAACACCTTTCCTTTTTTGTTTCTTAGCATCATGCTCATCGCCGTATCCGTATCCGTATCCGTA
>DMJL01000139.1:0-4266 GCA_003451785.1 Bacteroidales bacterium | reverse complement strand
ACTACTCCCACTGGAGGCGTGTCCACAATTATAATGTCAAATTGACTTTTTAACTCTGCCATAAGTTGTTTCATCAAGTCGCTTTCCAATAGCTCTGTAGGGTTGGGTGGTACTGGTCCGGGTGATATCAAATAAAAGTTTTCCTTATCTTGGACTTTTTGGATTATCTCGCTCAATTTTTTAGACCCTGCAAGGTAATTAGACAAACCTGGAGTGCGATTTTCACCAAAACCATAGTNNCCGTATCCGTATCCGTATCCGTAGGAGAACGAGCTTAGGTCTATACTGTTGAGCATGACGCATAAAGACCCAATACCGGCAGTTTCCTTGAATTCCCTGATAAAATCCAACGCAGAGCGGCTAGTAAATTTTTGCCTAATCACAAAAAGTGTAGTGTCAACCAATTTAATTACTGGAATAGCATCCGGGACTACTCCCACTGGAGGCGTGTCCACAATTATAATGTCGAACTGGTTTTTTAACTCAGTCATAAGTTGTTTCATCATGTCGCTTTCCAATAGCTCAGTTGGGTTGGGTGGTACTGGCCCGGGTGCGATCAAATAAAAGTTTTCCTTATCTTGTACTTTTTGGATTATCTCGCTCAATTTTTTAGACCCTGCTAGATAATTAGACAAACCAGGAGAGCGATTTTCACCAAAACCATAGTTTGAGCCTGCCTTTCGCATATCTGCTGAAACCAAAATCGTTTTTTTGCCAGAAAGATAAAAAATGGATGCCAAGTTTTTAGAGGAAAAGCTCTTACCTTCTGAAGGGACAGTAGATGTTACTGCTATTGCCTTCTGAGCCTCTCCTCTAAGAACAAACTGTAGATTAACCCTCATGGTGCGAAAAGCCTCGGCAAGATGCGATCTTGGATCTTCCATAACCTCTAAGCTAGAACCATTCGAGCCGTTCTGTCGGGCAAATAGCGGAATCAGTCCCACTAAAGGAACATTAAGAGCATCTGTTATTTCTTTTTTGTCAATTATGCGCGTATTGAGAAAATCTTTTAGAATCAGCACTCCTAACGGGAAGAAAAGTCCCATAATAAGTGCAATAGCATAATTACGAACATTATTAGGCGAAACTTGAGACTCGTATCGCGCTTTGTCAATTATCTGGTTGTCGGCAACATTACTTGCCATGGCAATGCCTGCTTCAGCCCGCTTTTCCAACAAGAAGCTAAAGGTCGCGTCATTAAGATTAAAACGGCGTTGTATGGAAAGTAACTCCCTTTCGGTTTGGGGCAACTGCTGAATTCGCTGTTCAAACTGGGCAATTCGGCGATTCAAGTCGTTGAGCATTATGGTTGAAGCGCTCTTTATGCTTCTCAAGTTCTCCTCAAGTGTTATCCTCGCTTGGGCAATATTTTGGTCTATGCCCTGTATTACAGGGCTTCGCTCTGTAGTTCCAAGTAATAGCCTCGCCCTTTCACTATACAAACGAGCCAGCTCTGCTATCAACCCATGGAGAAGAGGATCCTCTATTCCCATTGCGGATGGCCCAAAAACTTGCGAAAAATCTTGATTTCGCTCCATATATGCAATCAGGTATTCGAAATATTGCATACGCAATTCTTCTACTGCTCTTTGCTGGTCAAGCACCTGAAGTTCTTGCAAAAGCTGTGTTGCAAGAAAACTAACATCCGTAAGTTGGCGGTCCTGTCGAAACTCCTGTAGGCTTTCCTCAGCCATAAATAAGGAATCCGTTGCAATTAAAATCTGTTCATCTATAAACCGAATGGTGTTGAGTGCAGTAAGGTTTTTCTCTCTTAATCCTGCGGCAACAAAGTAGGAAGTAAGCGCATTTACAAAATCTTGTGCTCTGCGAAGGTTAGTGGCATCAAAATGAATATTTAGTACCCACGCATCTCTATTGTATGGCTCAACGGTGAGACTTGCTGAGTGTTCCTTTACTAATTCTTCTCTGTTACGGATTCTAAACCTAAATGTTTGCCCTATGTGAACTTCCGAATTATAAACATCCGATAGCAGTAAGCTAAAAGCTATTGAGTCGTTCGCAAAAACTTGCCCAAACTCTACCGATTGTTCCGAAATACCCAAATTCGAATTTTCATGCAAACGGAATGTTGATGGACTCTCTAAGGTAATGGTCACAGGCTCATCATACTGAGTGGCACCATTAGAATTTAAAAAAACCCTAAACGGTGCATCTAAATAGATTTCATTTTCCAAATTCAATCCCAAGACTCGGTTTACCGAAAAATATTGGACATGAAAGTTTGAGTGTTTGATTACACTATCAATTAAGGAATGTGATTGCAAGATAATAATTTGGTCATGAAAGCCAGATCGGGTCTGGAACATACCCACTTCTTGCATTAACATACCTGTTGAAAGACCTTTTGTTGGATCGCTGATCAGAACCTTCGATTGTACCCGATAGACAGGCTGGGAAACACGGTTTACCACAAATGCTAAAAACAAGCATAGAAGCAGACTTGCAACAAAAAAAGGCCAATAAGGAAGAAATTTGAAAAACAATGATTTGATTTCAATTTCATCCGAAGGTTGGTTGTACTGAGAACTCTTATCGGTGTTCATTATAGTTGAATAATGGCTAAGTTACTACCTTAAAAAAATTAGTTTCTGTCCAAAAAATTAATTACTACCAATGCAGTAGTTATGGCAGAAAATACAACACTAAATGGGAATTGCGCAAAGCCTAATCTTTTGATGGGCTTTGGCTCTACATAAAGCAAGTCGCCGGGCTGCATAAAAAAGAACTCTGAAGTCATAAAATCACGAGAGTTCAGATCAATACTATGAAAAGTAACCTTGTCCTCATTTCTCCGCACTAAAGTTATATTTCTATTGCCGAAATCCGTCATATCCCTGGCCATACTCAAAGCATCAAGGATGGTAATGGAGTTTTCGTAAATATAAAACATTCCTGGATTATTTACTTCGCCCAGTATAGATATGGTAAAATTTACAAGTTTTAAGTTTACCGTAGCATCTACCAAATATTGGTCAATACTTTGCTGCAATGCCTCTCTTGCTTGCGTCATAGTAAGCCCCCTTACCGATACTTTACCAGCTATTGGAAGCTCAATAAATCCCTGGTCGTCAATTGTAAAACCTGTTATAAAAAACCCTGCATTAGGAGAAATACCACCTCCCATACCCATTTGCATCGCATTTACATTGAACAGTTCCCTGGATTCTTGGTCAATTGTAAGCACCCTCACATGCAGAATATCGCCCGTTCTGAGAATGTGGTCTGGGGTATTTATTGAGATTTGGTTTCCTTGGTTGGCTATATCTTGCAAAATAACCATCTCACGGTGGGGCGTGCAGGATGAAAGTACCATTAGAATGGATGCAAATAAGAAAGTGAATAGTCTCATATTGAAGCGCAGTATTAATCCTTATTAAATTCTCGAAACACGATTTAATTTGGGCAAAGATATATATTTACTATGGAATTTTTCGCAATCTAAATTCTGTTGCATTTAAGTTAAACAATTTTTGAGCTAAATATAATGGTTTATCATTTAGATGACCGTCAAGTGTAACCTTCTTGGCTGTTGTTCGTCATACATGATAAGATTCCTTCTTTAGCGATTCGTTTAATGACTGACTCAGAATATAATTACTGCGTAGATAAATTTGCCGATGGGGTTTACCGTTTTGTTCTTAAGTGCATTGGAGATTCCGAAAAAGCCCGCGATATTGTGCAAGACAGCTTTGAAAAAATGTGGACAAAGCGTGGCAGTATTGATGGAAATAAAGCAAAATCGTACCTTTTTTCAACTGCATACCACACTATGATAGATTATCAGCGCAAAGAAAAAAGAATCTTTGCAGTTGATGACTTCAGCATTTTCGATGATGGTATTTGTTCAAACAACTATTCCGACCTAAAAGAAATACTCGACAGTGCAATTGTGCGACTTCCAGAGATACAACGATCGGTATTGCTGCTACGCGACTATGAAGGGTATTCATACCAAGAAATAGGTGAAATTACAAAGCTCAACGAATCGCAGGTGAAGGTTTATATTTACCGAGCGCGAATAGCTTTGAAAAATTATATTGGTAAGGTGGAAACAATAATTTAAAGGTACAACCAGCTTCTTCAACAAAAACTCCGTGAAGATTTAGAACTTCAAATGTGTTTGAAAAATGAATATTAACAGAAACAATTTCGAATCATTTTTCCTTGATTATTTCGATGGAAAGCTTGAACCTGCGGAAGTTGACGCTCTGTTTTTCTTTCTATCAAAACACCCTGATCTTGAAG
>DMJL01000282.1 GCA_003451785.1 Bacteroidales bacterium | reverse complement strand
CCGTAAAACCCATTGGGCGAAGCATTGTGGTTGGCGGGAGCATCTGATTGGCGGATACACGAAATGTCGAACGAAAGTATATCTGCATTTCTGATAGCAGGCTCCACCTCCTCCATGTTTTTTCTTATCACACCCAAGCGATGTACATCAAACATGAGCCGTTCCATGAATTCTATGGCATCTTGATCTACAAAATACGATTGGTAGCCTATGTTGGTATAATTGAATAAATAGTTGGGCTGGTGTGTGAGTATTGCACTCAGGAAGCTTCTGTGGTCAACCTGCTGCCCGTTTTCCACTCCGAGATCAAAAACTGAGTCAACGCAAACCAGATTGGCAATCTGCCCAAGTTGGCAATAGGCTTGGTAATTGGGGTAAGTAAGATCTTGACTGCCTCCAATGATTATTGGCAGCGTTTTGTTTCTGATGAGTATTTCTACGGCTTTTGCTACAGCAAAGTAGGTATCGGTAATTTGGTTTCCGGCTTGGATATTCCCAAGGTCAACTATCCTGATTTTTCCATGACCTTCATACAGGTGATAGAGATAGTTGCGAATGCTGTCAGGAGCCATAGCGCAGCCAAGATTGGTGTCGGCCATGCGGTCTTCCATTACACCCATGAGAGCAATCTGGGCACCTGTAATATCCGGAAAATCACTATCATCCAAATAGCATTCTATCGAATTGGCCAACACATGAGGATGCAGGTGCATACTGGGCTTGCATGCATCAATGGAAACGGGCTTGAAGAAATCTTTTAATTCCATAGGTTCCTTTATGGATTATTTATTTTGACTTTTTTGCTGGAGCCTTATTCTTCGCTGTGGGGCTTTTTTTGGGTGGAGTTGCTTCTTTAAGAATGTTTAAACAGTCTTCTAATGAAAATTCTTCTGGCTTCTTGGTTTTAGGTAGTTTGTAGTTTTCTCCATCGGAAAACAGATAGGCTCCCCAGCGACCCATGAGAATTTTTAACTGCGGATATCCTTCAAACTCTTTGATGGTTTTGTTTTTGTCCTTTTCCTGTTTCTCTAAAATTATTTCGATGGCTCTATCAAGTTCCACCTTTAGAGGGTCTTCGTTGCGGGGGATGGAGTAGAATTTGCCGTCATACTTCAGATAAGGCCCAAATCGTCCGGTTGCAGCCATTATTTCTTTGCCTAAGTGTTCTCCAACTAACCGGGGCAATTTAAACAAGTCTAATGCTTGGTCAATGGTGATGGTGTCAAGGCTTTGGTCTTTTTTTAATCCTGCAAATCGGGGCTTTTCGGTGTCGTCAGTATCTCCTATCTGAACCATTGGCCCAAATCGCCCAAGTCGGGCATAAATGTTTTTTCCAGTTTGAGGCTCAACGCCAAGATGACGCTCACCACTGAATTTTTCCGATGTTGTGAGCGTTAAGGTTACCTGCTCATGAAAGGGACCATAAAATTCCCTAATCACATTATTCCATGCTTTCTTGCCTTCGGCTACTTCGTCAAATTCTTTTTCCACATTGGCGGTAAAGTGAAAATCCAGAACACGGGGAAAGTGTTCCATCAAGAAAGTGTTTACTACCGTGCCTATATCGGTGGGAAAAAGCTTGTTTTTCTCTTGTCCGGTATTTTCTGATTTGCGTGCTTCAGAAATCTTTTTGTTTTTGAGCAACAAAACAACATACTCACGCTTTTCGCCAGGTCGGTTGTCCTTTATCACATACTCGCGCTTTTGTATGGTTTGAATCGTAGGAGCATAAGTGGATGGTCGACCTATGCCAAGCTCTTCAAGTTTTTTCACCAAGCTGGCTTCCGTATATCGAGCAGGGGCTTTGGAATATTTTTCGGTGGCCGAAATTTCTTGCATTCGAAGCTCCTTCCCCGCCTGTAATGGAGGGAGTATTTCGCTGATTGCTTCCTCGTCATCGTCGCTCGACTCCAGATATACTTTCAAGAATCCGTCGAATAATAGCACCTCGCCCGTAGCAATAAATTTTTCTGTATGCGTAGATATTGCAATGGTAACTATGGTTTTTTCTATGGATGCATCGGCCATTTGCGAGGCAATGGTGCGCTTCCAAATAAGCTCGTATAGTTTTTGTTCCGATGGCTCGGCTGATACTGCCAGACTGTTGAGATACACAGGGCGAATGGCTTCGTGGGCCTCTTGGGCTCCCTTGGTTTTGGTTGCATATTGTCGGGGCTTGGAGTATTTGGCTCCATACAAACGGGTAACCTCCTCCTTAGCCATTTGCAATGCTGTATCCGAAAGATTCACCGAGTCGGTTCGCATATAGGTGATTTTCCCCGATTCGTATAACCTTTGTGCTACCGACATGGTGCGGGCTACCGAAAACCCCAACTTGCGGCTTGCCTCTTGCTGAAGCGTAGAAGTTGTGAATGGTGGCGCAGGCGATTTTTTGGCTGGCTTGATTTCCGATTTCTCTACAGTAAATGCTGCACCATTGCATGTAGCCAAAAAATCTTTGGCTTCTTGCTTGGTTTGAAACTTTATAGGTAGCTCCGCTTTTACGATATGGGGATTACCTTGATGATCGGTTTCAAAAATTGCCGAAACTTTAAATGCAGCCGAAGTTTTGAACTGTATAATCTCCTTTTCGCGCTCCACTATGAGCCTTACGGCTACCGATTGCACCCTGCCCGCCGAAAGGGATGGCTTAACCTTTTTCCAGAGAAGTGGCGAAAGCTCAAAGCCTACAATCCTATCCAATACCCTGCGAGCCTGTTGGGCATGAACCAAATCCATGTCGATACTACGAGGATTCTCAATAGCTTTTTCCACAGCCCGCTTTGTAATCTCATGGAATGCTATGCGACGATAGTGGCTTTCTTTCAATCCAAGGCTTTCTGCCAAGTGCCACGAAATTGCTTCTCCTTCCCGATCCTCGTCTGTTGCAAGCCACACCATCTCTGCTTTGCCGGCGTGTTTTTTCAAGTCCGAAATGACGGTCTTTTTGTCGGGTTGTATTTCGTAAACAGGCTGAAAGTCCTTCTCAATCTCTATTCCAAGTTTGGCTTTTGGCAGGTCGCGCACATGACCAAAACATGATTTTACCAAAAACTTATCGCCCAGAAACCCTTCTATGGTTTTGGCTTTTGCCGGAGATTCCACAATGACCAGATTTTTCATGCAATTAGGGATTAAGCGATACTGATTTTTTCATAAATATTAACACCAAAATGAAAGCACAAAATTAAGGGGAAGTTTTGTGTAAAAAATATCATCATTCCGGCAATATCTTTTTTGTTTTCCAAAATGCGTTCGTTGTCTTGGGTACAAAAATGTGTGCAAAGAAAGTAAAAACCCACGGACTTACACGCAACTACTACCCATTTTTCTAAGCCGCCTTAAAAATGTGTAAATTTGCAGCCACAAAAGCAAAATATGCCGATTGGCTAAATCATCATCTTTTTAGTAATTGTAGTGAGCAAAAAACTTTATATAGAAACTTACGGCTGTCAGATGAATTTCTCTGATAGCGAGATTGTTGCATCGGTTATGACCGAAAACAATTATGTTACCACCAAAGAGCAAAACGAAGCCGATGTTATTTTTCTTAACACTTGTTCCATACGCGATAATGCCGAGCAAAGGGTGATGAACAGGCTAAAGCAGTTGCAACCTATGCGCAAGAAAAAGCCTGGTCTTATCATAGGAGTTTTGGGTTGTATGGCAGAGCGTCTCAAAAGCTCGTTGTTGGAAGAAGCAGAATTGGGCTTGCGCGTAGATATGGTAGTAGGTCCCGACTCGTACCGCGACCTGCCCCAATTGATGCTTGATGCCGAAAGTGGTCAAAAAGCCATTAACATTATTCTATCGGCAGAAGAAACCTATGCCGATATTACTCCGGTGCGATTTGCTTCCAATGGTGTTTCGGCATTTATTTCCATAATGCGCGGGTGCGAAAACTTTTGCTCCTACTGTGTGGTGCCATTCACAAGAGGAAAGGAGCGGAGTCGCGAACCCCAAACCATTTACATCGAGGCCAAGCAGTTATTCGATAGCGGATATCGCGAAATAACGCTATTGGGGCAAAATGTTAATTCCTATGTGTGGGAAGATTCTCAGTCCAATAAAACCCATTTCCCTGAACTGGTGGCAATGGTAGCCACCGTAAGTCCATTGCTGAGGGTGAGGTTTGCCACATCGCATCCCAAAGATCTTTCTGACAAATTGATAGCTACTATTGCCCAATATCCCAATATTTGCAATGCTATTCACTTGCCCATGCAGTCGGGAAGCACTTCTGTATTAAGTCGCATGAATCGCAAATACACCATAGATGATTATATGGCGCGCATTGCAGCCATACGAACTGCCATACCCGATTGTGCCATTTCTACCGATATTATCACAGGCTTCAGTGGAGAGACCGACGATGAGTTTGCCCAAACATTAAAAGCAATGGAGCAAGCTAACTTCGATTTTGCCTTTATGTTCAAGTATTCAGAACGGGAGGGAACGCTCGCTGCCAAGAAATATCCTGACGATGTGCCGGAGAATGTAAAAGCCCACCGTTTGCAAGAAGTGATAAAACATCAACAGAAAATGTCGCTTGCCAGCAACAAAAAAGATGTTGGCAAAGTTGTAGAGGTGCTTATCGAAGGGTTTTCTAAGCGATCCAAGCAGCATGTGTCGGGGCGGAGCAGCCACAATAAGGTGGTAGTTTTTCCAGATAGGGGTTTTGCGCCAGGGCAATATGCCTTAGTGAAAATCACATCCTGCTCGGCAGCTACGCTTATTGGCGAGGCACAATAGGGTGTTGGGAATGCTATTGGTACTTTGATGGTTATCCATCTTTCTACAGGATATTATTTGCGGCGTTTCTTCTATAAATCAAAGTCTCAGCAATAAGGAGATCTTCTGGGGTGGTGATTTTTATGTTTTCGGAATTGCCATCTACAAGGTTTATACGATGACCAGCTGCCTCCAATACCGATGCATCGTCGGTGAAATTTTCTTGGTAATTGCGGTTGTAGGCATTTTTGAGCAAATGTGCGTGAAAAGCTTGTGGCGTTTGCACCAATCTCACAGTGCTTCTTTCCAACGGTTTGTTTATTCCAAACTCAATCCGGCGAAGTGAATCCTTGCTTTCAATTACCGGAATAGCATTTCCAAAGCGGGTTGCACAATCAAATACGCGCTTTATGGTATCTTCGGCAACTAAGGGGCGCACACCATCGTGCACAGCTACCACAGAGTTGTCGGGTACCATTTTTAAGCCACTTTTTACCGAATGAAATCGGGTGGGGCCTCCGGTTGCAACTATATGGGGCACACTGAAATTGTTGCTTTTTGCCCAGTCTTGCCAATACTGGATCAACTTATCGGGAAGCACCAAGACAAATTGAAAGTGTGGGTCGAACTTATAAAAAACAGCGAAGGTATGCACCAAAATAGGTTTGCCGCCTAACTCAAGGAACTGCTTGGGCGTTTGATGGAGCATTCTTTGACCTGTTCCACCGGCGGTTATCAGTACATACCTACGCATAGAATTTTAGAGAATCAGCATGGCATCGCCATAAGAGAAGAAATGGTATTTCTCCTTCACGGCTACATTATATGCTTCCATCAAAAAGTCGAAACCTGCAAATGCCGTAACCATCATCATAAGGGTGGATTGCGGCAGGTGGAAGTTGGAAATCAT
>DMJL01000200.1 GCA_003451785.1 Bacteroidales bacterium | reverse complement strand
ATGGATACTGTAAACCCTAATGTTGGATTTTTTGAAATTCCAAAATACACCAACTGGGCGGATTTTAAGGCACTTACCACTAAAGTAAAATACGAGACAAGTATTCTATTTTTCGATGCTGCAACTGGATATCTGTTCGAAAATCAGCAGCTTATAGACTTGGTGCGCATCTATAAAGACCAAATGTCGCCCGAACGCATAGCCCCAATCCGCGAACGCTATCTGAAGCTTTTGGATTGAATAGGTATCCTGTTTTAGAATATTATCTGCGTTGAATATTCAGGTTTGGTGTGGCAAAAGTGCTTAAAGAATCAGCACCAGTAGCGTAAATAAAGAAGGCCTGAATATCGGTTCTGTTTTCGAGAAAGACCTTGGCTCTATCCAATCCCATTACCATAAAGGCGGTTGCATAAGCATCGGCTGTTATAGCATCTCCTGCAAACACGGAAGCACTTAGCAAATTGTGGGTTACGGGCCTGCCGGTTGAGGGATCAATAGTGTGTGAAAACCTTTGTCCGTCGAGTTCAAAGTATCTGCGGTAATTCCCGGAAGTGGTTACAGCTTGATTTTCCATTTCTACATAGAGAAACCACTCTTGGGGGTCGTCGTATTCATCGGCAGGATGTTCTAATGCAACGCGCCATTTGGTTCCATCGGGCTTTGCATTGCCCACCATAAGGTCGCCACCAATTTCTACAAGAAAAGAATTTACGCCTTGGCTTTTCAACCAGTTGGCTATTACATCGGCAGCATAGCCCTTGGCAATTGCATTGAAGTCGAATTGAATGCGCGGATCTTCTTTGGTTAGCCTTCGGTTTTGTAAGTTGGTACGCTGCATTCCTATTAAACTTCTCAAACTATCCACTACCTGATCGGTCATAATCTTTGGATCGCTAAATCCAAATCCCCAAGCATTTACTAATGGTGATACAGTTGGGTCGAAGGCTCCTTGGGTGTCGTGGAAAATTTCTAATGCTCTCAGGTAAACTTTTTCAAAAAAATAATCAACGGTATCAATCTTATTGTTGTTGATGTTGGAAATTACGGAGTTGGGGTCGTAGAAAGACATTGACCTGTTGAAAGCAACAAAAATACTATCAATTTGCTCCTGATAGTTGATGCCCCCCGGCGCAAAATACATGATGGAGTAGTAGGTGCCAAACACATTGCCCCTCAGGGTAACCTGCACAAGCTCCTGCGACCGACGGTCGCAAGATGATACCAAAAGAAATATCAGGGGAATAGCAAAAAGTTTCAATAGCCTTTTCATACAATTTTTATTTTTTTTTGACAAAACGATTTCACCACTACAAACAACTGCACTCCATCGTTTACAATTCTACAAATAGCAGTTAACCAACCACTTGTTTTTTGAAAGTTAATTGCGAGTGTGCCCAAATGCATACAAACCCCATACCGAAAAACACGCAATCAGTAGAAGCAAAGAGCAACTAATGGTTTTACTCTAATTATAAACTCTACTTTCTCTCAATAGCACGGAATAGCATTCCTTTTGCAACCAAATTATCAAATACCAATTTGCAGCTACAGTGGCTCGATATGAATAGAAATGTGTGTTTCCTTACCATAAGCATCACACAAGCATTTCTCTAATTCTACAGTGATATCATGGGCTTGATCCACATTCAAGTTTCTGTCCACTTGGATGTGCAAATCTATGGCTATGTCGTTTCCAACCTTTCGGGTTTTCAGCTCGTGGGGATTGTTCACACCACTAACCCCGCTGGCAATACTTATGATTTCTTTTTCCTGAGCTTTTGGAAGCGATGTTTCTATGAGCTCAAGCAGTGCATCCTTGGTCATACTAACAGAAACTTTTAGGATAAAGAAACTTACCACAATTGCCGCTATGGGGTCTAATATTACCCAATTGGGACCCAGCAGGATTGCTCCACCTATTCCAAGGGTTGCAGCAATGGAAGAATATGCGTCGCTACGATGATTCCAAGCATTGGCTTGTACTACCTTGCTCGAAAACTTTCGACCCACATACAAATTGTAGCGATAGAGAAACTCCTTGATTGCAAACGAAAGCAAAGCTGCCCCAAATGCAATCCAGCCAGGAGTTGCCAATGGATTGCCGCTATAATGGTTTATGATGTTAATTACGGAATTTGCCAGCACACCTATGCCAACAAATGCTATAAAAAACCCCATAAAAGCAGTGGCAAGGGTCTCCACCTTTCCATGGCCATATTTATGGTTTTTATCTTTGGGTCGGCATGAAATACGCAGCGTAAGTAGCGTAAAAAGGTCGGTACCCAGATCGGAAAGTGAGTGGACTGCATCTGCAATCATTGCAGACGAGTTGCCCGCTACTCCGGCCACGAATTTCATGCCTGCAAGCGTAGCATTACCGGCTAATCCAAGCAGGGTTGCTTTGTTGGTTTCCTTTTTTCGGCAGTGGCTCATTAAGAACCTCTTTTAGAAATATCTGTAAGCGTTACACTCCAAAATCGTCCAGATCAATCATATCTTCGGGTATTCCAATGCTGTCGAGCATTTTCAATACCGAATCGTTCATAATTGGAGGTCCGCAAAGGTAGTATTCTACTTCTTCTGGTTCGGCATGCAGACTTAGATAATTGTCGAGCACTACTTGGTGTATAAATCCCTTGTAGCCATTCCAATTGTCTTCTGGCAAGGGTTCGGAAAGTGCAATGTTGAATTTGAAGTTTGGGAAATCTTTCTCAATCTTACGAAATTCTTCTTCATAAAACACTTCTCGCTTAGATCTTGCGCCATACCAGTACGAAACTTTTCTGCCGGTTTTCAAGGTGTGAAACAGGTGGAAAATATGTGAGCGCAATGGAGCCATGCCTGCGCCGCCACCAATATACACCATTTCGCGGTTTGTATCCTTAATGTGAAATTCGCCATAAGGCCCCGAGATAACTACCTTGTCGCCGGATTTTAGCGAGAAGACATAGGATGAACAAACTCCCGGGTTAACTTTCATGAAGGAGTTGGTTTTAGAATCCCATGGTGGAGTAGCAATTCGAATATTGAGCATAATGATATTTCCTTCTGCAGGGTGGTTGGCCATGGAATATGCCCTGAACACGGGTTCGGGGTTCACCATTTTAAGATCCCACATCTTGTATTTATTCCAATCATCGCGAAACTGCTCGTCGATATCCATATCCTGAAAATTGACATTAATAGCCGGCACATCTATTTGAATATATCCGCCCGATTGGAAATCCATAGATTCGCCTTCCGGTAGCTTCACAACAAATTCTTTTATGTAGGTTGCCACATTCTTGTTAGATACTACCTCGCACTCCCATTTCTTAATGCCAAAAATCTCTTTAGGTACAGCAATATTCATATCGCCGCGCACCTTCACTTGGCAACTTAGCCTCCATTTATCTTGTATTTCTTTGCGGGAGAAATATCCCACTTCGGTGGGTAGAATTTCGCCTGCCCCATCGAATATTTGGCATTTGCACATTGCGCAAGTTCCACCACCACCGCAAGCACTAGGCAAGTAAATTCCCTGCTGTGAGAGTGTGGTGAGGAGAGTGGCTCCCGATTCAACAGTATATGTCTTTTCTTGGTTTATGGTAATGGCTACTGGTCCGCTGGGCACGAGTTTGGCTCGCGCATAGAGCAGTATTCCCACCAAGATTAACATGATTGCGAGGAAAAACGCCACACTTAGCGATATTACCCATAGATTTCCTACTTCCAACAATATCATAGGTTTGAATTTTTCAGATGTGATAATTATAGTTCAATCCCCATAAAACTCATGAAGGCAATGCCCATCAGTCCGGTGATAATAAAAGTTATGCCCAGGCCTCTCAATGGCGCAGGTACATTGGAGTATTGTATTTTCTCACGGATAGCGGCTATTCCCACTATTGCCAAGAACCAACCTATTCCACTACCCAATCCAAAAACTGTAGCCTCCCCAATATTTGCATAGTTGCGCTCCACCATAAAAAGGGCACCACCCAGAATGGCACAGTTTACTGCAATGAGTGGAAGAAAAATTCCCAAAGATGCATATAATGCAGGGCTGAATTTTTCAATAACCATCTCCACAAGCTGCACCATTGCGGCTATAATGGCAATGAACATAATAAAGGATAGAAACCCCAAGTCAACATCGGCAAATTGAGGTCCAATCCAGGTAAGCGCACCACGACTCAGAAGGAAGTCTTGAAGTAGATAATTGATAGGGATTGTAATTCCAAGAACGAAAATTACGGCAAATCCCAATCCTACGCTGGTTTTCACGGTTCGTGAAACAGCCAAATAAGAGCACATACCTAGAAAGTATGCAAAAATCAAGTTGTCAATAAAAATTGCTCTAACAAATATGCTTAAATATTCTTCCATACATCAATTCTTTGAAGTTTTACGAATGTCTTGGATTAGCTGGCATCCACCAGATCGGGATTTCTATGCCTTTGTACCCAAATGAATATTCCAAGAGTAATGAGTGCCATTGGTGGCAAAATCATGAAACCATTGTTTACATATCCAATATCGTACAGAAACTGCGGAACAACTTTCACTCCGAAAAGTTCTCCAGAGCCTAACAATTCACGGAAAAAGGCTACACCAAGCAGCACAGCAGCGTAGGCGGCAGCATTTCCTATCCCATCTAAAAACGATGGCCATGGCTTGTTGGTCATTGCAAACGCTTCGAGTCTTCCCATAATGATACAGTTGGTGATGATAAGCCCAACAAAAACTGAAAGTTGTCTGCTTACATCGTACATGTATGCTTTAAGAATTTGGTCAACCAAGATTACCATAGTAGCAATTACGGTTAGCTGTACAATAATGCGAATGCGCTGGGGTATGGTGTTTCTAATCAATGAGATAACTACATTGGAGAACGCCATTACCACCAATACTGAGAGTGCCATTACAAACGACGGTCTGAGTTGTACGGTAACAGCCAAAATGGAACAAATACCCAATACCTGAATGGTTACAGG
>DMJL01000118.1 GCA_003451785.1 Bacteroidales bacterium | reverse complement strand
CAGATATTTTGGGTTATATTCAAAAAGCAGCGCATCGCCATAGACTTAGGCGCATGGGACTCGACGATATTTTGGAATATTCGCTTACACCCAATATCAGTAGCGTTGTACCAGTTTTAACCGGCATAGAAATTGTGAATGCAGATAACATATAGAGAACATATTTATAGATACAGCGAAAGTTTTTAAAAAATGCTGATTAAAACTAATACATTAAAGAATTTAGGATCACTTGCTAAACAGTTTTCTTTAGTACTTGCTCTGTTTTTTGCCTTATTTCCAAGCAATGGTTACGGCTTTGGATTTACAGCACACCGAATTATCAATCGCAAAGCAGTTTTCACTTTACCGCCCGAGATGGTGGGCTTTTATAAAAAACATATTGAATACCTTTCAGAACGAGCCATTGACCCCGATCGGCGTGCGCATGCTATACCGGGTGAAGCACCAAGGCACTACATTGATGTGGAGTATTTTGGTCAAATATCCTTTGATTCTATTCCCCGAAGGTGGGATCATGCAGTGGCTCGGTTTACGGAAGATTCCCTAAATCGCTTTGGTGTATTGCCTTGGCATGTGAATGTTATGATGAATAGACTCACCCAAGCATTCAGAGATCAGGATGTAGATCGCATTCTAAGCCTTTCGGCACACCTTGGGCATTATGTTGCAGACGCCTGCACGCCGTTGCATACTACCAAGTACTACAATGGTCGTACACCTTCCGAAAGAGGCATTCATGCACTCTGGGAAACCCGTATCCCCGAATTGCTTGGTGGAAATTTTGATTATTTCGTTGGCCAGGCATCCTATTTACAATCTCCTCGAGAAAGAGCATTTGATCTTGTCGAAAAAAGCCACAATCAGGTTCGGTTTATTTATCATGTTTTTGATAGTTTAATAACCGTTTTTACACCCGATCGTATGTTTGTGCATGAGATGCGTGGTCAGGCACTGATGCGCTACTTTTCCCGCGATTTCACCTCTGCTTTCAACTCAGGTATGAATAACATGGTGGAGGCGCACATGCAACTGGCTGTAAAATCGGTTGGCGATTTCTGGTACACTGCGTGGGTTAATGCTGGTCAGCCCGATTTATATAAATTAGAGCGCAGAGCGTTGAGCCGCCGGCATAGAAGGGAATTAGAGAAGGAAGAACGCAGTTGGAATCAGGCTGAACAACCGGTGGGTAGAACATACTAAGAAAGCAATTCCGGTTAGTTTATTTTAAGAAATGGTTTAAGGTTGAATGCGACAACCTGTGGTTTTAAATCACAGAAGTTTGCGTAAAGTTATTGAGGCAACTTTCGCTTTTACAGTCTCTTGAGCCATAATTTTCATCCACAATAGCAATACCGTGTTTCATTAAAATCAATTCGACTAAAGGATTCTTGGTGGATTTGACTTTAAAGATTCAAGCATAAAACGGATTTTTATTTACTTTATCCACCTTTGGGGTTAAACTCTTTTTCTCATTAATTTAAGATTTTTTCCAAAGAGTATTAGCAAAAATACTGCTATCACTTGGTAAGGAAGCAGATAGGTTATAATCCAAACAAATGGCATATCGAATAAAACAAATGGAAGTATCACAAACAAAATTATGGATACAAAAAATATCCAATAACCAATTTTTTGCAAACGCCATATACCTATTAAGCCAGCAAATGCGACAGCTGAAAGTAAGAAAAAAATAAAACTTATAATAAAATCACTGGAGTTCCTTAAATCCTCTGGAAAAATCGCTTGCCTCGCATGTGTATGAACCACATAATATTCTGGAAGTGTAAATAGCGTTAAAATCGAAAAAAAAAGTGTACTACCGCCGAAAAAAAATGCCAAAATACATAGCACCTTAAAAGGAAGCGGCTTTGGTGGATTCTTTGGAGTGATATATGCAATTTGAGCATTCATTTCTACAATGTTCAAATGCAAACTTACCACTTTTTGAACAAATAGTCAACACTTTAGCCAAAATTTAATTACCAGCGTTTGTTATAAATTTTGCAGGGTCGTTATTTATTACAAATTGTTTCGCCTTTTCCATCAACACATACATAGGTGCATCCTTTTCTACAAAAGGTACTACAGTTCTAAAGGTTAGAAGCAGATTTTGCAAGGAAGCCGAAGTCATTTCAAATTCCCTAAAGGATAATGCCTGAGCGGCATTCAGCAGCTCGATTGCAAGAATTTTCTCAAGGTTTTCTACAATTTTCAAAGTTTTTACTGCCGCATTGGCGCCCATACTCACATGATCTTCTTGTCCTTGGCTCGAATCTATAGAATCTATAGAAGCTGGTGTGCAGAACTGCTTGTTTTGGCTTACTATGGAAGCGGCAGTATATTGTGGAATCATGAAGCCGGAATTAAGTCCTGAGTTTTTCAGCAGAAAATGAGGCAAATTTCGTGTTCCTGAGATGAGTTTGAAAACCCGTCGTTCAGAAATATTCCCCAACTCCGCCAATGCAATACCTAAGAAATCTAAAGTAATGGCCAAAGGTTGTCCATGAAAATTTCCTGCAGAAACTATCAGGTCGTCTTCGGGAAATAGTGTAGGATTATCGGTTACGGCATTTATTTCATCTTCAAAAACGCGTGCTACATACACTATGGCATCCTTAGTTGCCCCATGCACTTGAGGCATACATCTGAATGAATAAGGGTCTTGTACATGATTCTTATGCAATTCCATGAGTTTGCTTCCGAATAGAATGGTTCTTATGCGCTTAGCTGTTTCCATTTGCCCCGTATGATTTCTTATGCTATGCACTTTGTGTGCAAAGGGTTCCATACGACCATCATAAGCCTCTAAGGACATCGCGCCTATAAGGTCAGCCCAAAAATCGAGACGATAAGCCTTAAAAAGACAAACACTGCCTATAGCAGCCATAAATTGCGTACCATTCAGCAGAGCCAATCCTTCTTTGGAGCCAAGCTCCAAGGGTTTCCAGTTTTTTTCTTGTAGAACATCCTTGGATGGTCTTTTAGTACCCTTGTGCCATACTTCTCCCATACCCAACAAGGGTAGCGACAAATGCGCTAATGGTGCCAAATCGCCCGAGGCGCCTAACGACCCTTGATTGTACACCACAGGCAAAATATCTTGATTATACATATCTACCAACCTCTGCACAGTTTCAATCTTCACGCCCGAATGCCCGTAGGAAAGCGACTGGATTTTTAAAAACAGCATCAGGCGAACGATTTCGGGTTGCAGCTCCTCTCCCATTCCACAAGCATGAGACATCACTAAGTTTTCTTGCAATTCGCCCAATTGCTGGTGGGATATAGAAGTATTACAAAGTGAACCAAACCCAGTTGTAACACCGTAAATAGGACTTTTTTCGGTGGCTACCTTGTTCTCCAAATAATTACGGCATCCAATAATTTTTTCCTTTGCCTGGTCTGATATTTCTAATTTGGTTTTATTATAGAAAATGCTTTTTAATTGCTCTAAGGATAATCGCTCCGAACTTATATGATGGTACTCCATAGGATTGTAAATTTATTTGCTTAAAAAATATTCTATAATCTGATTTTCTGATAATTGGCTTTGATTGCCGGTAAGCATATTTTTGAGAGTGAATATACCTGAAGTTCTCTCGTTTTCACCCACAAGAATCACGAAAGGAATTTTATTCTTATCGGCATACAGCATTTGTTTTTTGAGTTTTGCCGGCTCGGGGTACATCTCGCAATTAATATTTTGTTCTCTAAGCTTTTGCAACAATGGCATGCAATAATTCCGTTCTAAATCACCAAAGTTTAGTGCTAATACTTGGGTGTAATTGCCCATACCTTCAGGAAAGAGGTTCAAATCGCGCATTACATCATAGATTCTGTCGGCACCAAATGAAACACCCACCCCAGAAACGCCGGGCATTCCAAAAATACCCGTTAGGTCATCGTACCTGCCACCTCCACATATACTGCCCATTTCTATATCCAATGCTTTTACCTCGATAATAGCACCAGTGTAATAATTTAGCCCCCGAGCAAGCGTCAGGTCGAGTTCAACTTTGCATTTGGTAGGAGTTACAGAAGTAATTTCCATCACCTCCCTTAGTTCTTTAATTCCAGCGATTCCTACGGGCGAATCTTTGAGCAACTGCTCCAAAAACTCCAATTTTTCTTTATCAGAGCCTTTAAAAAGCAGCACCGGCTCCAATGCTTTGCACGCCACTGCATCTATCCCACGGGTTTGTAGTTCCTTGATAACTTCATCCAATCCAATTTTGTCGAGTTTGTCAATGGCTACAGTAATGGGTATGAGTTTATCGGGATGCCCCACTGCTTGGGCTATTCCGGCAAGTATCTTTCGATTGTTGATTTTTATTACTACCCTTAGACCAAGTTTGCCAAAAACCTTATCAATAATGTGCAGCAGTTCTGCTTCATTACTTAAAGCATTACTTCCGATAACATCTGCATCGCATTGAAAAAATTCGCGGTAACGACCCTTCTGTGGTCTATCTGCTCGCCATACAGGCTGTATCTGATAGCGTTTGAAAGGAAATGTTATCTCGTTTTGGTATTGCACCACGAATCTTGCAAAGGGAACAGTGAGATCGTATCGCAGAGCTTTTTCGCAAATCTGAGCCGATATTGCACCTGAATTTCGATTATCCCAGTCCAAATCTTTTGCCTTGGCTGCAAAATCGCCCGAATTGAGAATGCGGAAAATTAGCCTATCGCCCTCCTCCCCATATTTACCCAGCAAGGTGCTTAGCGATTCCATGGCAGGAGTTTCGATGGGTTTATACCCATGCAATTCAAATACTCTGCTGATGTTATTGAAAATAAATTGCCTACCGGCTATTTCTGCCGGTGAAAAATCTCTGGTTCCTTTGGGTATGCCCGGTTTTTGCATCTAATTATTATTTTGGACAAAAATAGTTTGTTTTGAAGAATTTCTGTTGGATAGAAAATTTGAGATTTATTCATTCCAATTAGTCAATCTAAATAAATATTG
>DMJL01000019.1 GCA_003451785.1 Bacteroidales bacterium | reverse complement strand
TTTTCGCTTTCTTTGGGAGGGCGAATGCCACCTCTCACGGTATCGCCGGTTTTAAGACCAAAGAGTTTGATTTGGCTTTGCGAAACATAAATATCGTCGGGCGAATTTAGGTAGTTATAATCGGAAGAGCGCATGAAGCCATATCCATCGGGCATGATTTCCAAAACACCTTCGGCAACAATAATTCCATCAAATTCATAAACAGGCTCTCCTGTTCGGCGGTCAAATCCCTTCGACTTGTAATGCTCCTTGCTTTGGGTTTGGGGCTGAATATCTTGGTTATCACGCTTTTGTTCTACAGCCTCCAATTCAGCCGACGGGCTTGCAACTACTGCCTGCTCCACAGCAACGGTCTCAGCTTGTGGTGTTAAAACAATGTCTTGTTCCTCTTCCAAAAGGTTGGGCGAAATTGCAGGAAAATCGTCGAGTGGCACTTTTTTCTTCACTTCAAATTCCCTAATAGGTCGTTCTCTGTGGCGGTCGTGCTGAAATGGTTTTTGTTCTTGGGTACCCAATCTTGGTCTGTTGTGTTCGCGTTTGTCCCATCTGGGTTTTTGCTGCGGATTTGGCGTTTGGGGACCTTGATTGGCTATTTTATCCGCGCCCTCCGGTTTATCTTCTTTAATAGACTTATTTACTTCTGTTTCAATAGGTTTTTGTGAAGATTCTGTGTTGGCAGGTGATGGGGAAGGGGTTGGATTGCCTTTTGGTACAAACTCCGTTTTCTTTTCCTGAGGGCGTGGTGGCTTCATGGCAGATTTGTCTTGTCCGGAGGAGCCGGCAACAAACTTGGTTCGTGGCCTTTGACGCATCTTCTCCATTTGTCGCTCCTTCTGAATTACAGCCTCCGGCGGATTAATGGCTTGTGCATCCAAAATCTGGTAAACCAATTCTTGCTTTTTGTAGGATTCTACGCGCTTTATTTTTAATTCTTTTGCAATGTCGCGAAGCTCATTCAAAAGCTTCTCATTTAATGATGCTATGTCGTACATAGTTATCTGGTAGTTAAATATTTATTGATGTGTGGATGATTCAATTACGCTAACAACTTCCGCAAACAACCAATTTCTGTTGCTAAAAAACAGAAAGGTTGCTTCAAATAATTGAGCAAAGGGGTTTTTGAAAAATAATCTGATGTATTATCTAAGAAAAAGCTGAAATGATGCGGAAAAAGATGTGCAAATATAATGGGTTTTTATTTATTCTCACAAAAAAATGAAATTCCCATTCCCTACTTTGAGACCTCTGCGATTTTGAATACTTTTGCTTTGTAAAACAAATCATCACACAATACTATGATTCAGCGCATTCAGTCGGTTTATCTATTTATAGTTTTCGTGTTTGCTCTTCTGGCGATTTTTCTTCCTGTGGGAACTTTGGAGATTTCTAATCTTGCACAAATACCAGGTGCATTTGTAGGCGAAGTTGTCATTAAACTCACGGGGGTTTCCTTGCCTGAAGGAATTACCCAGATGCCCGAAAACAGTCCATTAGGGATAATTGGTCTAATAATGGCTTTTCTTGTAATGGGTATTTCGGTTTACACTATTTTGCAATTCAAAAACAGGCAGTTGCAGGTGCAATTGTGCAAGTTTCTTGTGATGCTTTTGGCTGGTCAATTGATAGTATCTTTCTATTATGCCGACCATTACAAATTGTACTTTACAGGATATGAGATTAACTATGGTCTGGCTATTTTTCTTCCGCTACTCTCCATGATTTTACCTATCCTTGCATTGAAGGCTATCAAAAGAGATATAGTATTGGTAAAATCTGCCGATAGAATTCGGTAATCCGAGATTAATTTCACATCACCACAATTACAATAGCTTTGTTTAGGCAGTTTATTTTGCTTGAACTTTGATAAAGAATCATCTACCTGCAAAAGGTGTTTTTTTCAATGAGTAAAATTTGACCTTGCTGCTTCACTCTAATTATCTATAAGTTTGAATAATTTGATTTATCCATGGGGCAGTGTACGACGATTCAACTCTTGGGCAGATAGATGCAAGGAGAAATACGGAACACGGCTGCAAAGAATATCCCTTCATGCCGGGTTTACCTGCCCCAATCGCGATGGTACAATTGGAATTGGAGGTTGCACCTATTGCAACAACAAAGGGTTTAGCCCTGCCTATTGCCATACGGGGCTTTCTCTCACGCAACAAATAGATGCAGGTTTGGAGTTTCTAACAAAACGATATCCCCGTGCTAATAAATTTGTAGCATATTTTCAGGCCTATTCCAATACATATTCTGATTTGCCTTCTATAAAAATGCTTTATAATGAAGCACTTGCGCATGAAAAAATTATGGGGCTTGCCATTGGTACTCGACCTGATTGTGTAGATGATGAAAAACTGGAATACTTTGCACAGCTTTCGGCAGAGCATTTTTTTAGCATTGAATATGGCATTGAATCCTGTTACAACGAATCGCTGCGAAGGGTAAACAGGGGGCACACATTCGAAGTTTCGAAAAGTGCTATTGAGCGTTCGGCCCGATTGGGATTACACACCGGCGCCCATATTATCATTGGTTTGCCGGGCGAAACTCGACAGCAAATGCTGGATATGGCAACCATACTTTCTCAATTGCCTATAAATACGCTCAAAGTGCATCAACTTCAGATAGTTAAAGACACACTTATGGCTCAAGAATATGCACAAACGCCTGAGAAGTTCGATTTGTTTTCACCCGAAGAATACAGTGAGTTCATTATTAACTTTTTAGAAAGACTCAATCCAGCCATTAGCATTGAGCGATTAGTAGGATCGGTACCGCCCAAATTCAATTCCCTGCCACTTTGGGGAGGAATTAGGTCGGAATCATTTTTAGAAAAAGTAGAAAAACAAATGGAAAATCTCAATACATGGCAGGGCAGGTTATACAGATAACATGGCTTGAAACATTGAAATTTATTTCATCCGTAAATAATTTTTAGGTTTAAGGTCGGATGGAACTCCATGTTTGCTATTTACATTGGTGTTTGTGTTTATTCGCAAACATGTTCGTTTCAGAAAAACCAAATTAATTCCATTTTAATCGCATTTACAGAACCATTTTCATGAAGATAACTTTCACAGAAAACGCCAATAATTATAGCCCAAACTCTATACCGCCAGTGCTGGAAGCGCATAGCATAGAAGCGAAGCCATTAAAAATATGTGTATTCTGCTCCTCGAGCGATTTTGTAGCCGATTCATATTTCGTGGAAGCCCGTTCATTGGGCGAGTCGTTGGCCAAGCTGAATCATCACTTGGTGTTTGGAGGATCCAATATTGGACTTATGGGTGCGTTGGCGAGTGCAACTAAGCAGGCAGGCGGAAAAATCACAGGGGTAATTCCCAGACTGATTTTTGATAAAAAAATTGCTATAAATTTTGCCGATGAATTGATTGTAACCGTTGACCTACGCGAACGAAAGGCAATAATGGAAAGTATGTCTGATGTTTTCATTGCTCTTCCGGGTGGCTTCGGCACTTTGGAAGAAATATGTGAAATTATTACCCTAAAGCAACTCCATTGTCACCAAAAGCCGGTGATTTTCATCAATACTTCCGGTTATTACGATGCCTTTATAGAATTTTTTTCCCACATGGTAAATCAGAAATTTGCCAATCGGTCAGCAAATGGATTGTTTTTCGTTGCAGGCAGTGTATCGGAAGCCTTGGAATACGCCAAGTCGTATCGTCCAGAAGTGCCGATGGAAAAGTGGGTAGGGTAAATTTTGTACTTATTCACCTTTATTAAAATCTGTTACTTTAGTTCTATGCATTCAATCTATTTTTAGCTTCATCTAATGGCTAAAACTATAGTGGTAGCTTGGCTGAGATTTTGTGCTTTGAATGCAGTTTGTATGTTGTTTTACATCTTTTATATGAAAACATGAAGCAATTATTTTACAAGGTTATCTACTTCCCACCCATTAATCTCATTTTAAGGTCGGTTAATAAGTTTTTGGTTCCAGTGCTACCATCAAAAATTAAGCTTCCACCTTCTGGGTTTATTTCTATCAAGGCTTCAGATGGCTCGTCTATTAAGCTGAAAACCAATCAAACCAGCTTCCTCACAAAAGAGCTTTTCTGGAAAGGCACGCACTTAGAGTTTGAGTATTCCCGGATTTTTGTGGAGTTGATAAAAGACATAAATGTGTTTTTTGATGTTGGGGCAAACATTGGATATTACTCACTATTAGCATCTAAGGAAAATCCGAATTGCAAGGTAGTGGCATTTGAACCTGCCAGAAGTTCATATTATTTTTTCAATGAAAATGTAAGGATTAATCATGTTCATAATATCAAATTAAAACAAATTGCCATAGCCGGCTGCAACGGGCAAATTGCATTCTACGAAATTTATAATAAAAAGTATAAGTACTTGAAGTACAATTTATCAGGCGAGAGCAGTTTTAAAGAACTAAGATCAAGCCTTCATTATAATGAGATTATAGTGCCGTCTAAAACTTTGGATGAGTATGTAAAAGAAAATTCGCTGCAAAATATTGACTTGATTAAATTGGATACCGAGGGCACTGAAGATATAATATTAAGAAATTCACAGTTTGTGCTCGAAAATTTTAGACCCATTGTGATTTGTGAAACACTTTTTAATCAGATTGAATGGAATCTTGAAGATATATTTAAACAGCACGACTATCTTTTTTTTCAATTTATTGAAGGTCATGGGCTTATGCAGGTTGATTCCATCGTTAGGGCAAAAGATGATTCCGTAAGAAATTGCTTCTTCCTGCCTCCAGAGAAGTTTCATCTTATTGAAAAGTTTGTTTTTTCTAAAAAACAGTCATAATATTCTTAGAAAGGTTTATAAAATATGGGGAATTATTTATGTGGCACAAACGATAGAAGTTTTACCGCAAGTGAGATTAAAAATGCAATTATCCAATATCCAAAAGATACCAGACTTTGCCACTATCAATATGAATACTGACTCATTTATGCGCCATTGTCTTTCAGGGCGTTGAGCAGAATATCAATTGGATGTAGTACCTTTCGGTTGGTTCCATGTAGTATCTGCTGGCGGCAACTTGTGCCAGATGTGGTAATTATGGATTCTACTGGGGTAGCTTTTATTGCAGGGAATAACTTTAGTTCAGCTATCCGCATACTGGTTGAGTAGGATTTGGCTTCATAACCAAAAGATCCTGCCATTCCACAACAACCACAATCCAAAACAGTTACATTGGATTCAGGAATAATACCAAGAATATTTGCATCCCACTTTGGGTGTTGCAATGCCTTCTGGTGGCAGTGAGCGTGGTAGAAAATTTCCTTTTCCACTGGTCTAAACCTGCTGGTTTCAATGTTACCCGCCTTAAATTCCTTGATGATAAATTCTTCGAAAGTGAAGACTTTTTGAGCTAACACATGTGCTTGCTCTTGCTGTTTGCCTCTAAGGAGTTCGGGGTATTCATCCCTAAAACACAAGATAGCGGAAGGCTCTATCCCCACAAGCGGGCAATCGTCGGTTACTTTTTGTGCCAAAAGGGCAACATTCTTCATAGCTAATCTTTTTGCTTCTTGCAATAGCCCTTTGCTTATGGCGGCTCTACCACTTTCGCATCGTTCAATCAACTCTACCCTGTATCCCAAGCTTGTAAGCAATTGATAGGCCTTTAATGCCAATTCCGGCTCGTAAGTGTTGGTAAACTCGTCGCAAAAAAGCAATACGTGCTTAGCAGGTTGTTGCTCAATAGTAACCATATATTTAATCAAATGCCGTATTCCCTTTCGGGGAATGATAGGCAACGCGCGCTCATTTGCAAATCCTAACAACTTCTTTATAAATGCAGAGAGAAGCCTTGAACGAATGGCTGCATTGTAAATCATTGGAAGCAAGGTGCCAAAATTTCTGATGGATGTTGCGTTTGCCACAAGAAATGCGCTTAAGGGAATCCCTTTTCTACGAGATCTTTGGTAAAGCATTTCCGATTTGAATCTTGCCATATCCAAATTCGACGGACATTCGGATTTACATGCCTTGCACGATAAGCACAATGTTAGCACCTTATCAATTTCTTTGCTTGTAAAGGCTTTGGTGCTGGCTCCACGAGACAATATCTCTCTCAGCACATTAGCTCTACCCCGTGTAGAATCGGATTCGCTCAATGTTGCCTGATAAGATGGGCACATGGTTCCAGCGGCAGTGTGCGGCTTGCGGCAATCGCCCGAGCCATTGCAATTTTCGATTGCCCTTAAGAAGCCCAAAGTTTTAGTATAGTCGTAAGCATATTGGGAGTAATTGGCATCCGATTCCGTATCATATCGCAAAGACTTGATCATGGGTGGCGCATCGGTAATTTTTCCGGGATTTAGCAAACCATTTGGATCCCAAGCTTTTTTGGCACTCCTAAGCATTTGGTAAACTTTCTCGCCCAGCATGATGGGGATAAACTCGCCTCTAAGCCTTCCATCTCCATGCTCACCGCTTAGCGAGCCTCCATACTCTTTTACCAAAAGTGCCGTTTCGTGGGCGATGGTGCGAAATAGTTCACGACCAGATTCGAGTTTTAAATTCAGAATAGGCTTCATGTGCACTTCCCCCGATCCCACATGGGCATAATACACGCATTCCAATCCCAATCTCTCTAAAATCTGGTTGTGCCTTTGGTAAAATTCCGGTAATGACTCCACAGGCAATGCAGTATCTTCTATCACCGTGATGGGTTTCGCATCGCCTGCCATATTGGATAATACCCCAAGTCCAGCCTTGCGCAAAGCCCAAA
>DMJL01000047.1 GCA_003451785.1 Bacteroidales bacterium | reverse complement strand
AATGGGTGTGCAACGATGCGAAAATGCTAATGTTTTTCACCAGAATTAAAGTAGCTCAAAACTCAGCCATACCGAAAAACCCACAAAGGCAGCCAGCATCTAAAGTTTGGTGTCGCGTCTTAGATTTTTTATGGTCGTCCTTGTGGGTTATGCAATACTTCTGCCAGTACTCATTTTTTGCAGCTTACTATAAGGTCAGAAGAGTAAAAAACCTATGGCTAAATATACAAAAAGCCTGTGTTAATTACCCGGCAAGTTTAACCTGTATAATCCGTAGGTAGTTAGCACTGGGTCAAATTTTATGGCATATAACCCATCTTGGGAAGTATCGAGCAAACATGCGTTGGTGAACTTCAATGGCAGACTCATTATTTTTCTTTTTGGCTGCAAATCGTGATTTAGGAAATACAAAACTTGCCTTCTTGCTGAATAATCTACTAGCGTCATGCCTTCAAATTTCATATCGCCTACGCTGGCCATTAATACAATGTAGTTGTTGAATGCATATAAGTCTTCAGCAATATCGCTTCCAAAAACATAGGGTATGGCAACTAACGGATTTGGGGCAAATTCATGGGCAGGTGTTGCTACTTTTTCTAACACAAAATCAGGGTCGGTTATTTGAAAATATGTTTTAGAGAAATTTTTAAGGTTAATTCTATAAACCTTAGGCCTATCTATGGGCGAAAAATATACATAGTGATTAAAAAGTGCCAAACCACCGGCACAATGGTGGGATGTAAGAATTTGATGTTCATTGGTAACTTCGCCAAATCCTTGACCTACAAAAGTCTCCAGATTCATATCGTAGATTTTTAACATCGGCCCTACTTCACCAGTGGCTGCACTGGTATAAATACACATAAGGTTTTCCCATACAACAAAATCCTTTATTGCTCTTTGAAAAAATATCTCATTCAAAGGGTTGCCATCGTGTGCAAAAATTATCAGTTTGAGCAATTGATTGCACCAAATAAAAATGCGGTCGTCATGTACTCTTACCAGATCTGGACTCAAAAACTCAAATTCACCACGACCTTTATTTCCAATAAAGCGTACTTGTTCACCTTTTTTGTTGAAGATCAACACCTGACTTGCTGCATTGGATACGATTATGAAATGCTCCGGATCGAGAAAACTAAGCCGTGATATGGCTCCAACCATTTCCGGATAATTTTTCAACCGACAAATTTTTGTAAAGGGCAATTCGCCATCCATCTGCTCAGTGGGAGGAAATTCAGTTTCAACTGCCCTTTTGCACGACGCACAAGTAAGAGCCAGCAGGCTTATCAACAAAAACATTTTCGGAAGATTTTTCATCTGTGAATCATTTTGATATTTAAAGATTAGATGGAAACAGCCATTGGAGTTATTGTTAGGGTTTGCATGAAAATCCAAGATCTGATTATTTTCGTAAATATACACACTTGTTCTTTTTTACAACAGAACCGATCTAAATTTGAAATAATGGCGAAAATTACCTTATAAGGTTTCGGTTTCTGCGCAGCGCGTTGGCCACTGCCTGCCTAAAACCTTCGGATGTGCGCAATATCATTTCCACATCCGATGGGAAGGGCATGGGGCGGGTTTGAGAAAGTCTTCGCGCTTCTGCATCTAAAGCATCCAAATCTCCAATTGCCCTAGCAGAGCGGTGTTCGAATCTACTGGCAGCACCTGCTGGCTCGCGTTTGATAAGACGACGCGGATTGGTCGAAAATATCTCAAGATCGCCTTCAATAGAGATGGTTTTGAGTTGGTTGGTCTCGACCAACACACAAACCAGAGTTTTGAACTTTGGAATTTTTATATCGTTGCCAAGACTGTCCTTTTTCACATTTCCTCGTGCATCGAGTACATACTCAAAACCATCTTCTACCTCTTTTCTGAATTGCCTATCGGATTGCCGAGTTTGGTCGGGCGATATAAGGATTTGTCGGAGATTGATCTGAATGAAATAGTCGAAATATATATTTTCGTCAAGGTCGCTGTAGTAAAATTCCACCCATTGCGTTTCCAAACCGCGTGGGTCAACAGTAAGCAACTGTTGTTTGTATTCTTCGGGCAGGTTCAAGTGGGTGTGGTTTTGTATGGATACCAATGCGCGACTCACGCCTTTCTCGAAGGCTTCGGGAAGCAACCGTCGTAGGTCGCGGTATTCGCCGGCCATTTCCTCAACCAACTTCAAGCTATACCAAGCCTCCCTGTATGCCATACGCTCATTTCGTTCCATGAGTTCCAAAGCCTTTTTGTAATGAAACTCGGCTGCACCCCTTTGTGCTTCAATTATTTGACGGTCATAGTCCATGTAGGGAAACTGTACCACCCTATCGGGGAGATTTAGGGGTGTTACCGTTCTCACCAATGTCTGTCTTCTTTTCATACGGGTGTAAATGTCAACGATTTCCGAAAAACCGCGGGGATTGCCTTCGGCATTCAAAAATCTTACTCTAGCCTCATCCTGCTCGTTGGCAATGCGATAAGCCCGCTCCAAATTGAGAATCTCCCTTTGGTTGTCGGGATTTCTTTTGAGCATTCTTACAGATCTTTCAATTGCTGCATCGTATTGTCCGCGCTGAATCAGTCGAGATGGCGTATTGCAACCGGTAAAAAAAACTACTAATAGAAATACCCAGCATAGCTGTATTTTTTTCATTTTTTTGGTTATTTGAAATGGTTGAACAATGTTACAGATTAATTAGCTTCCTATATCGGTACTTGTTGATTTTTCAATATGCGCATTCAAACATGTTGCCAAACTTCTTTACACTTCATCCACAAAAGGAATTTGTCAATTAGGAAACAACTTTTTGCTACTTTGATTTTCTGATGTTCTAATAGCATTAAAGTTCGCCTATCATTTAATGAGCGTAATGTACCTTCGGCCTCGCCTAACCCCCCTTGGTACCTTCCGGATTGTATAAAATCTGTCCTGCTAAATTTCGCCTTTAGATTTTAATGCCAATTTTCGGAAAAATTTAATCCAAAGCCCAATTTCCTAAAACCAAAAGCACTATTTTGCAATATGATTTTTATAGATAACGAAGGTTGTTGAATAGTTTTGCAAAAATGATGCCTAAGCATTTTAACAAAAAAGCAGCCAGAAATTTTTAGATCGAAAAATATGCAAAAATAAGGCAATTAAAACAGCCGAAACCTAAAAGTAAACCAATAAAAATAGGCTCTGAACAAAGTCTGATTGGCCTTATAGTAGTTGATAAAACTAAAAATTAAGGTATTGCTAATTTAGTATAGATTT
>DMJL01000292.1 GCA_003451785.1 Bacteroidales bacterium | reverse complement strand
GATTTGTAATCAAACAACGAGCTAACTAAGTAGCCCAAATAGATAATAGGATTGCTCCGTCCCTTTTCTTTGGCGGCATTAGTTTTCTTAGCCACATGGCCATCAAATCCCAATCCTGCCATATTGGCAAAATATCTGGAGCATGAGCCACTTCCGTTCACATAGGTTACAAAGCCTGCATCTTGGTTGATGGTTTTTCCTTTTTTGATAATTTCAATAGCCAGTTTGTAGTCTAATGGGATATTGAAAGTTCTTCCCCAGTCGTTGCCGGTGCCCACTGATACCATACCCAGAGTTATTTCGGTGGGTGCTGCGGTGTTTTGTGAGAAAATGCCGTTTACAACCTCGTTCATGGTGCCGTCTCCGCCAACCACAATAATTTTCCGGTAGCCATTTTTTATGTGATCCGGTATCATTTGGATAGCGTGGAGCTTACGCTCGGTGAAAACAGCGGTGTATTGAAATCCGTACTCATTGAGCAGAGCACTTATTTTATTCCAGTCCTTTTTTCCTTTGCCGGTACCTGCATTTGGGTTTACTACTACCAGCCATTCCGTTGATTTGGATTCTATCATTTGATAAAACAATTGAATAATAGCCTTTTCTCAGGCTTTTTTGCGAACCGCAAAAGTACTAAAATTTGTTGCAAAAAAAGGTTAATATTAGAGGTTTGAGATGTTTAGACCCATCCTCTTTCTTTGAGCATGAGTGCAATCTGAACCGCATTGGTAGCGGCACCCTTGCGCAAATTGTCTGCTACTATCCACATATTTAGACCGTTATCCACTGTGTTGTCGCGGCGCAGCCGACCTACAAACACTTCGTTCTTTTTATGACTGGTGAGTGGCATCGGATAGATATTTTGGGCAGGTTGGTCTTGAACAATCACCCCTGGAGCAGTCTCTAACATGTTGCGCACATCCGAAAGCTCGAAAGGGCGTTCAAATTCAATGTTTACGGCTTCTGAGTGTCCGCCGATAACAGGGATGCGTACTACCGTTGCAGTTACCTTCAATTCGGGTGCTTCCAAAATTTTTCTGCTCTCGTGCAAGAGTTTAAGTTCCTCGGTGGTGTATCCATCTTCGGCAAAGGAGCCGCCATGTGGAAAGCAGTTCAAATCTATTGGCCAAGGATAGGCTTTTTCGCCTTTAATGCCCAATCGCTCATCTTCCATTTGCTTCACTGCCTTCACTCCAGTGCCGGTAACCGACTGGTAGGTGGCTATTACAAGACGCTTTATGCCAAAAGCCCGGTGAAGCGGAGCTAGTGCTACTACAAGTTGAATGGTGCTGCAATTGGGATTGGCTATTATCTTTTTTTCTGGGGCAAGGGTATGCCCATTCACTTCGGGTACCACCAAAGGAACATCTTCGTATAGCCTCCAAGCCGATGAGTTGTCAATGACAAAACTTCCATTTTTGGCAAACTCTCCAGCCCATTCTAACGATGTGGAAGCTCCGGCCGAAAACAATACGATATCGGGCTGCAACGCAACTGCTTCCTTCAACCCTACTACCTTACAAGTTTTGCCTTTAAAGGTCAACTCTTTGCCTACCGAACGCTCAGATGCCGATGGAATAAATTCCGAGCAAGGAAAATTAAATTCTTCCAGCACCTTTATCATTTCTTCTCCTACCATGCCGGTGGCTCCTACAAGGGCAATCTTCATTTTCTTTAAAAATAAAAAGTTGGAATATAGATTTTTTTTGAAACCCAAAAAATTGCCTGCATTAAATGGCTTATGCGACAACTCAGCAAATGAGCGAAATCAACCGATTACAAAACCATTAGGAATTAAAACCGACAATCCTAAGCCTTAATAAATCAGGGGTTAATCAAAGGTGCAAAATTACTATATTTACGCCCCCAATTTATTGACCCAAAAACAACTTCCATGAAAACTATATGTTTTTTTGTGTTATCTCTTTTAGGCTTAGTCCTTCAGGGCTTTTCGCAATTTTCAGACGACTTTTCTGATGGTAATTTTACAGCAAACCCTGTGTGGATTGGCGACAACGATAAGTTTATAGTAGAAGCAGGTATTCTTCGTCTCAACGACAACGCAGCCGGACAATCCTATCTGGCCACGACAAACTCCATGGCATTGAACACGCAATGGGATTTCTGGGTGCGCATTGCATTTAGCCCATCCAATGGCAATCATCCGAGGATTTATTTAATTAGCGACCAGCAAAACCTTCGTGGTGCTCTCAACGGGTACTTCCTGCAGGTAGGTAGGGACGGAACCGACAACAAACGCCTATTTCTGATGCGGCAAACAGGAACTACCACTGTACAAGTAATGGCAGGAAGTCAAAATCTTGCTGCTGCTTCCAATAATATAATGCGAATAAGGGTTACACGCAATGCAGCAGGCCTATGGACTGTATGGGCAGATGAGAGAGGAGGCAATCTTTTCTTAATGCAAGGGCAAGTTACCGATATAACACATACTGCTACTTCGTGGTTTGGAGTGGTTTGCAACTATACTTCGGGCAATTCAAAAAATTTCTTTTTCGATGACTTTAGAGTGGGTGCCATTGAGCAAGACACTCAGGCACCGGGGGTGGATAGAATCGAAGTAGTTTCTTCCAACCAATTAAATGTACATTTTACAGAAGTGGTGGAGCTGAATAGTGCTCAGAATATAGCCAACTATACTGTAAGCAGGGGGATTGGGTCGCCGCTAACGGCTACACGCAATACCAGCCGCCCCAATATGGTCAATCTGTTTTTTGCACAACCATTGGAAATCAATGTTAATTATGAATTGCAAATCAGAAATATTCAGGACCAAAGTGGAAATATCATGGGGTCGTTTGCAGGCAATTTTGTGAATTATGTGCCCACAAGGTTCGATATTACCTTTAATGAGATCATGGCAAATCCTGTGCCGGCCATTGGCTTGCCTGGAGTAGAATACATTGAACTTCACAACACTACCAATTTTAGGATAAACATGGAGGGTTGGATATTTCAGCACGGCACAACGCGCCGAACCCTTCCTTTGGCTATCATAGAACCAAGAGGCTATTTGGTATTAACTACTGAAGGTGGATTGGCCGGAATGAGAGCTTTCACTCCAAATGTGGTAGGGGTACCGGGTTTGACGGCCACAGCTCTCACCAATTCTGGGGCCACACTTTCTTTAATTGCCCCCGGCGAACAACTCATTTCTTTTGTTGAGTATTCAGATAGGTGGTACCGCAACCCCACTAAAACAAACGGGGGCTGGTCATTAGAAAAAATAGATCCCCTGAACTTATGTGGTGGAGAAGAGAATTGGATTGCATCGACATCATCGCTGGGAGGTACTCCGGGATCTGTAAACTCTGTGAATGCCAATAACCCTGACAATGTACGACCATCGCTGATTAGAATGGGTTTCATAAACCCAACCACTGTAAGATTATTCTTCAGCGAATCTATGAGCGAGGCAAGCCTACTTGCCCTGAGAAACGCAACAAATACGGGATTGGGCAACATATCGGAAGTAATACCTGCAATTCCCCTGTTTGCGGTTGCCGATTTAGTGCTTGCAACACCCTTGGAGATAAGAAGGATATATGAAGTAACCCTTCCAGAAACGCTTACAGATTGCGCCGGAAATCTCATCGAAAACCGTAGAGGGCGGGTGGCTATACCCGACTCTGCCGAGCAAATGGATGTGGTAATCAACGAAGTATTGTTCAACCCGCCTACGGGTGGAGCGCGATATGTGGAGCTTTTCAATAGATCGAATAAGGTGATTGACCTGAGAAACCATATCCTTAGCTCAAAAGACACTATTATGGGTTGGCTTACATCGGTACAAGATCTAAGTGCGGAGAGTTTCTTGTTCTTCCCTGGTGAGTATTTGGTTGTTTCTAGCAATACACAGGCAGTAAGAGCTACTTTTCCAACGAGTGGGCCACGAGCAAGTTTTTTAAATATCGGCACCATGCCTTCCATGACTAATTCTGGCGGTATAGTGGTGTTTGCAAATAAAGCACTTAGGGAGTTGGATGCGTTTTCTTTTCGCGAGAAGATGCACTTCCCCTTGCTAACTTCTTATCGGGGTGTTGCTCTTGAGCGCATAAACCCCAACTTGCCAACGCAACAGACTTCCAACTGGCATTCTGCCGCCCAAAGCGTGGGTTTTGGAACTCCCGGCCTTGTTAATTCCCAATTCAAACCCGAAACGGCAGTTGCTCAGGGAGAGATTACCATTGAGCCGCAAGTGTTCTCCCCCGATCACGATGGGTACAACGACCTTCTTCTTATTGGATACAAATTCGACCAATCCGGATTTATTGCAACTGTGCGGATTTTCGACAGGCAGGGACGGTTGATAAGAAATTTGGTAAGGGCTGAGCTTTTAGCCAT
>DMJL01000004.1 GCA_003451785.1 Bacteroidales bacterium | reverse complement strand
TTTTGTTTCATCTGATAATGATTAAAAAATCCACCTGTCAGCAATAGCGCTCTTACGAACAGAAGCAGCAGGACTACCACCACGGGCACAAGCAGCCCGGTAGATATCCAGTATAGCACATTGGTTATTTGTTCCATATAGAGATTTTTTTTAGTTTGTTTATTGACGAAAAGTTTAAATTAATAATTTGCAAGGCACATATTGGAAAATTTATCTGCACGAATAATCAGGCAGCCTTCCTTTCGGATATGGCTTTTTGCCGGATTGTAAGTCGTTTATCACCAAATGTATGTCTTCGGGTTTTAATCTTGTTCAACAATATTCCGCCTCCAAAAAGCAATGAGGCAAATGTTACAAAAGTCAGCAGGCTCAGCAATTGCGGGTTTTGTGTGGTGGAGAATATGGGTGTACCCTGAACCGGAGCAATGGCAGAGAGCATGATAAGCAGCATGCTGAGCATGAACAGCAACTCTTTGCGCAGGTCGTTTTCGGGCAGAATGTTTCTGATAAGTGTGGGAACTGTTGCAAGAATAATGAAAACGCCGGCTGCTACAATCAGAGCTATATTCTGGAAACTTGCCCCCGGAAACTCAAAAATTGCCCTGGCCAAAAAGTACCAGAGCACCGGCCATGCCATTACCCCAGGGAACCATTCCAAAATTTTTGCAACCGCCGGCTTTTTGCCTGACTTTGATTGTTTAGCAAAACACCATGCTGCCACAAGCACACATTCGAGAATTACCAAAATTGTAAGCGTCGAGAGCACTTCAGGGTTTGTCAAAAACCCTTCGAGTTGGGTTTTTGACTGTGCCGTGATAGCCGGTTGCAGCAAGACCAGCGAGAGCCCGGCAATCACCGCACACGCCAGATTGACCCCCAACCGTTGCATACTCTGCCTGAAAACAAAGTGAATCACAATCAGTGCCATCAATAAGTGAACAAGGTGTGTCATAGATTCTATTTTTTACGTCTTTTAATCCAAAACAGAAATCCCAAAACAATTGCTAAAGCAACCAGCGCAACAGCCAAACCACTAAAAAACCTGCCCTGCTCTACCTCAATTCCCTCCATTAACTCATCGCGCCTCAAAACCATTCCATCGCCTTGAGCAACGGCTTCATTAAGCGCCAGGCTAATTTGCCTTTGATAATTTGCCTGACTTTGACCACTTAGGTTTTCTGAAATAAACTGCCTCAAGAGATTGTTGTCGCAGACAAAACCGGTGCATGCAGGTCCGTGCTGCTCAACCAGTTGTGCATGGAGCGAAGCTATAGATTCAATTTGAGCCTGGTTGGCATTCCAATACCCCTTGCGGACTGTTTCGAGCATGATAGCTGTTATTTCCTGAAGTGAGGCTGGGTTATTGTTCTCAAAAAACTCCCTTACTCCTAATCGGTAAGCATCCTGAACAAAAACCGAATGAATGCCGTTCCAAAGCTCATCATCAATTGCAGCAGGCCGCATTACATTCCAGCCATACACATTATTTATGATTTGTGCCAAGTGGGCCGCGGTTGTTGCTCCACCCTGCATTTTTTCCCTAAGAAATGCCTGATTGAGTATTGTTGTCCGTGCCTCAACACCAATGGCTTCTTTAACCTCTTGTATCCTGGGATTGTGCCTGTTGCGGTAATCGGCGAAATAAGCATCGGGGTCTTGCCCGGTGACATGTCGCACAGCCAGATTGAGACCGCCCATAAATTCGAAAACATGGTCGAGACTTATGGGTCCCCAAGTATTGCTTTGTCTGGGTTGCATTACCAAATCGGTATTGTGCAATACGGCCTCGAATAAACCCCGATGAAACTCGCCCCAGTTGTACTCGGTCCCGTAAATGGCACCCATATTGTGCAAATAGGTTTCGGCAATCTGCGATTCGTACTCCCAACGGTCACCACTTTCAACTTTGCCCGCAATGCCGGTGCCATAATTACCATTGATACCACCAAACACTCTGAAAAGCGACATTTGGCGGGCGTTAACGGGCGGAATGCCCTGCGCAACCAGTTGCCGTTCAACTTCTATCGCACTGTCTCTAACATAGTTGTGGTGCTGCCCCTGCTCTGCCCCGGCGGCCATCTCTACGGCCCTGGTTATGAGCTTCAGGCGCGAGGCTGCCAGGTCGCGAAACATCCCCGAGGTCTGCACCACCACATCAATACGTGGCCTGCCAAGCTCCTGCGAAGGAATAAGCCGCAAATCGCTTACCCTGCCGAAAGGGTCCCAAACAGGCGCCACGCCGAGCATGTACAAAGCCTGTGCTATGGTAGCGCCTTCGGTTTCAATAAATTCGCTGCTCCAGAATGTGTAGGCCACTTTTCGTGGATAGTCGCCATGACGCCTTTGGAAGGTTTCGATGGATTTACGGGCCAGGGTAACTCCTTTGTCCCAGGCGCTTTCCGATGGGGTTGCTTCGGCATTGATACTAAACAGGTTTCGCCCCGTTGGCAAAGTGTTTGGATTGGCCACAGCATCGCCACCCGGCGAAGGGGCTATAAACCCCCCGGCAAGTGCGTTTACCATTGCATCTAATTCTGCACCAGGCGAGCTTTGCAGTAATTTCTGATTTCGCAAAATGTTGCCTACGGTATTTCTGATTGTTTGCACCGCATCAAAATACCTCTTTTCTTCCTGCGATAGTGTGTCCTGAACAGGTGCTACCTGAGCCGGTTGCCTGTGACGAGGGGGTGCGGCAGGTGCGGTTGCTTTTAGCCTGTCAGCAATCATCTGCAGTTCGCCTGGCTCAAGGCCTGCAATACTTTCTATCTCTCTTTCTCCTGGATTTGTGCGGCCATCAAGCACTTTTTCAATGAATGCCTTAGCCGGCTCAAGGTATCGGCGCGTGAAATACGCCCTGTTTTGCAATTGCTCAGCAGTTACAAGGCCCCGCTCGCGGTCGAGGCTTGCCAGACTAAATGCCAGAGGGTCCTGGCTCATTGCCATTACCGAAGTGCGTATGCGTTGCGGGGTATAAGGAACCCCAAGTGTGTAAAGTTGTCCGGTAATTTTTGCATTGCCTAACTCATCGGCAAAATTTTCTACCCGCAAAATTTCTTCCTCAGTGTAAGGTATGGTAAGGATGCTATCGAGCCCTAAATCGCGGTGCATACCCAGCAACACTACTTTTCGTTTTACATCCAATGAGGCAATATTCTTTGCTTCACCCTCTCTGTTATGAAATATTTTGATTTTCTCGTTGAGTTCACGGAATTGCCCGCGAAGTTCACTCTCCTTAAATGGAGGCGTAATGTGCGAAATCAGAGTAGCGTAGCTTCTTCGTTTTGCAATGATACCTTCACCCACATTGGAAATGGTATATAAATAGAAATGTGGCACAGAGCCAATCAGCCGGTCGGGCCAGTCGTAGCTCGAAAGGCTTACCTGCTTTTGCGGTGTGAATTCGAGGCTGCCATGGGTGCCAAAATGCACTATGGCATCGGCCCCGAAGCCATACCTGGCCCACAAGTAAGCCCCCACATAGGTGTATGGCGGGGCAACATCGGCTCCGTGAACCATTTCAAAATGTGTTTGGTCGCCACCTCCCGAGGCTGCCGGTTGGGGTATGAGCGCCACATTGCCAAATTGCAGCCGCGAAATGGCCAGATGAGATTCGCCATTTTTTTGTTTTACCATAAAATTTCCAGGAGGAGGCCCGTAATTGTTTTGAAGTTGCTCAATTAATCTACTTGGCAATGCGCTCTGAAGCCAACTATTAAATTGCGTTGCGCTAACCAAGGCCGGATTGCCAGATTCTAAAAAATTGTTTATGGCACCTTGAGCATATTGGCCAAACACCATGCCCCTTTCCATAACCATGCGCTCAAACGAAGCAAAGTCAGAAGGCAGGTCTCCAAGATAATAGCCTTCATTCTTTAGTCTGTGCAAGAGATTAAACATCGAAGGAACCACCTCCATTCCAGCCGCAACTAGTGATGATTGCCCCGGACCTTTGAAGAAAAACACTGCAACCCGCTTTTCATTATTGCTTTTTGAACGCAGTTGAATAAAATTGTTGACAATCTCTACAAATCTTGCCAAGCGGTCGGGAATTGCCCTGAATAAATAGAATCCGTCCCGGTCTTTATATTGGGCAATTAGTGTAAAAGGATAAATGGCTCCGTCAAGTTCAGGCATTACTACGCTTTGCGAAAGAAATCCACCCGACATACCCTGCAGGTCTGCAAGCCATTCCTCTTCGGTAGTTAGCAGGGTGGTTGGAGCAAAAACGGGAATGTTTTGTTCTTTAAGCCATTCAACGGCTGCATCGCCTCCGCCCATAACTAGCCTGCCATGAGGCATGTAAACAACAGCATCGGGGTTCACTTCGCGCAACATGTCAAGTCGCCTGGTTGCAGATAAAATAGGATATACATTGAGGCCGGAGTTTTCCAGTGCAATTATCAAACTGTCGAGATGCTGGCGGTTTCCGGCAAAAGGACTGCCAAAGCTGCCTACGATTGCCACCCGGGGTGCGCCCGCTCGATAACGGTTTATCGAAACATAATAGTCCTGGTATGCCTGAAAGGTTTCAAAACTTAATGTTTCGTTAAGATGATAAAAAACATCGCGGGGTATTAGCAACAGGTCCTCCGGCTCAGGAGCAAAGATTTTCTTGCGGTCAATCTCGCGCCGAATATACCGCAACAGGCTCTTATAGTTTGTTTTATTTCCATTTTGCAAAAACTGGTTAATCTGTTTAATATGAACACTGTCAATGCTTACGATATTATTTTCGGGGTTGGTAACCGAAGTACTGAAGACCGGCATTCCCCTTTCGGAAAGTTTCTGCAGCTCAACTCTTTGCTCTTCTGTTAATTGCATTCCCATGGCAAAAATCAGAACAAAGTCGGCACGCCTGATTCTTTGCAAATCTAAATCGGCAAAGTGCCTTACCCGGATAAAACGGTCGTCGGTCGAGCGGGCAATACTCGTTGCCTGAAACCCCGGAAAATTAACCAATGCAACTGTGGTAGTTGAAACAAAATGGAAATATAGCCACACGCAAATTAATGCTGCTAATACCGTTATTGGCATCCAAGGCTTGAACCTGAGTTTTAAATTCATAAAAGACAATAATTTATTTTTTTCGTTTTTAGATCGGATACCCGACCGGCGGTAATGGCTCACCGGTCGGGTATTCCTTATTTATCTGAATAATTTTAAGAAACACTCTGTTTATCCTCCCCGCTTTACCAATCGATATTCGATATTTGGAAATCCCCTTGTTCCGCCATCGTTTGTATGGAAATTTAGGAAACGCAACTTGTAGAAATTCCCGAATGCATCTCTAACCACGAAAAATCTGTCGGTAAACACGCCAATGGGAGTACCAGTAACTCTGCGCCAGTTTGAGCCAATTATGTTTCGCCCGCTGCTCATCGCAAGACCCGCAAGGTGCGTTTCGTTAAAAGCATCCCATGTAACATTTGATGTCATAACCATTGCTGCGGTAATCCCGGCACGGTGGTTTATAAATACCTGGTCGGCAAAATAGTGCGCCACTTCTGTTGTTCCGCTCAAAGTTCTATTGACCCCGCCAGTCCACATGATTTCCCAGTTGGTACGCCGTGGTTCTACTCTAACTATGCCGGTATCGAAATTCACGAAAACAAAGTTGTATGCAGGGTCTTTCGGTATATGCAGGGTTCTGAAAGAGGTCTCGGTAATCCTGGCATACTGCAGGGTATAGCCGTTGGCACTTCTGAGTATCCGCACTTTCATCCAAGGCCTGGCTGCTATACCGCCACCTGTTCCCCGGTTGATAATGAACACCCTGTTTTCGGCATCATTGGCCGAAACATCGCCTATAATGGTTCGATTCAGGTCGCCTTCCACATTGTCGATCAGGCTCATGCCATTGGGGTTGGTTGGGCCAACAGTAAGGTTTACACCAACAGTATCGCTACCATTTACCTGGTTCAAATCGAACTTATTGAGAGCGATAGCAGCAGCAGCCGTTGTATGGTTGAGAATTACCCGGAATTCGCTACCAGTCCAGAATCCCAAATCCCACGACCGTCTTTCAACCTGGGCTTGGGTATTGCTTCTGAAGTTGACGAAAACTGAATTTACAGCGCTGGCACCTCCGGTACCGCCCTGAAGGGTCATGGTTGTGCCTTCCGAAACAATAGAAGCGAAACGCACATTGAGATTTCTTCTCTCACCAACCACCAGAACGCCTCCAGTACCATCAATGGCCAACTCAATTCGCTCATTGCCCGACATGAATACGCCAGGTTTGCGAGCTAAAACTATCGAACCGGAAGTCTGACCTACTGCTATAGGGATAGTAATTATTCCATTAACAGGCTGTGGAGTAATTTCAAGTGTTTGCTGAAGGTCAATGTTAAAAGCCGATAGGCGCAGTGTGATATGGCATGCGGCATCGGCCGGCCGCAAAAACTGAAGGGTTATGGTTTTGGATGACATTTCGCTGGTAAAGCCCAACTCGGTTGCCTCAAACAGAACCAGGTTGTCGGGAAGCGGCGGAATCTCCTTGGAGCAGGAAAAATTGATTAACGCTAATACAAAAAACAGAGGAATAAACAGTTGTGTTTTCATTCGTGGTATCATTTAAGAAGTTAGTTTCGTGTGCATAAGGTTTGTTTGGCTTGCATTTTTATATAGCTTTAAAAAGGCATTGTGTTTTTTCCGAAAATTTGGCTGTATGGCAAAAAAAATTAATCAAAATTGAATACTAAGCCTGCAAACCAGGAGCGGCCATAGCTTACCTGCATGGGGCCTGATGCTCCATGTCCGCCTCCCGCCATGGCTGTGTTCTGAACTGCAATTACATTGAATATATTTCTGGCTCCAATTTGCAGATTGGCAAAGCGGTGGAGGGTTTTAGTAAGGGTAATGTCGGCCCAGCTGAAATTTCCAACATAAGCCGTATTTATTATTTGATTACCATCAACCGTTACGATTTCGGGGAAAGGCCGTTTTCCGGTAAATTTGTACGAAAACAAGAAACTGGTGTTTATCCCTTCCATGTTATACAACAGGTTGGCATTGAATTCGGGCGACCAATGAAACATCTCAGTTTCAAACTGCTCTGAAAACCGGTTAAACCTGCCAATATGCGAAACCCCAATGCCGGCTTGCCATGCCTTGGCGTTAATGCTGGCTTCGAATGTACCTCCGGTGGTTTTATGTCTGTCGATATTGATGAAAGTGTTCATCGAAGGGTCGTTAGCATATACGCCAATGGCAATCATATCGTTGAAGGTATTGTAAAACCCGGATATGGAGGTTCGTATCCTTATCCTGTCGCTTACTTGCGGATTGAAGGTTAAGGAAGCAAGGAAACTGTCGGAGTTCTCGGCTTTAAGATTTGTATTGCCCTTAATGGAATGGTTGGCATTGAAAAACCAGAAATGCAGTTCCCTGAGTGCGGGTGCCCTGAATCCTTTGGCATAGCTTGCTCTGAAATCGATCCATTCGTTGATATTGATAAGGGTGTTGATTGATGGGATAACGGGCGGGGCAGCGTAAACCGAGTTGTGCGAGAACCTTAAACCGGGTCGCAGGTTGAAGTGTCCCAAAACCCATTCGGCCGAAACAAATGCCGAAACATCGGTTATGTTTGGCGATCCTTGTATCCTATCGCCGCTACCATGATCGAGCCGGTATTCCACTCCTGTCAGCACGCTTATGGCGTTGTTGAATCTTTTCGATGCAGTAAAGCGGGCAAAAAGATTGTCGAAAAGCGAAACATCCTGGTCGCCTTGCCCCATGGCAAGCCGGCGGTCACCTGTTGCGGGGTTGTAAGTGGTAGTAAGACTTCTGCGTTTCAAATCCTGATAAGAAAGCATACCTGTCAGCACAAGTCCTCTTCCAGTGTTTACCAATCTGCCCTGCAACTGATGGGTAAAACGGGTAGTAAGAAAATCAAGGTCGGTGGCTATATTGGTAAGCGGGTTTGGATTCGTCGGTCCGTAGATCGTTTCATCAAGATAATTGATACGATACCAGATATCAGCTTGGTCATTCCTAAATCCAACGGTTGCGCCCCCCATCAACTGGTTACGCGGGCGCCATTGCCTTGCTCTTCCTGTTGCATTGCCCTGCCAGCCGCCAAACTCATTGCGGGTAAAATTGGCATTTCCAATCAATCCTGACCGGTGGGTATATCCAATTCCGAAGTGCAAATTGTGAACACCCTCACCCACTCCAAACGAATATTCGTTGCCGGCAGTTTCTTCAATAACTCGGGCCGACAAAGAAACACCTTCATTGTTCCTGTGGTTTCTCTTACTTATAAGGTTTATAACCCCTGCAAGTGCATCGGTGCCGTATTGAACCGACAGCGGCCCCTCAACTATTTCGATACGCTCAATCTGATTTAGGTCAACTTGACTTAAACTTTGCCTGCGGCTCCCCCGGTCGATCAGCGGCAAACCATCGAGCAGCACCTTTACATTTTGCCCCGACATACCCATCAATTGTATGTCTGATTCGCCAGTTACTAGGTCGTTGCGAAAACTCACGCCAAGCTCCCTCTCCAACAATTGCCTTACCTCTGTTGCTCCCGACCGGGCAATGGTTTGTTGGTTGATGGTGCGAACCTTGTAAACCGAATTATTCAATGATTGCGGTATGAACTGACCGGTAACAACCACTTCATCAAGCCTTACAACTTCTTCTGAAATAACAATCAAGGGAATATCAAATCGATTTGTAGCTGGTATTCCCAAAACCTTTTCAAATGGCTTATGAATCAGCGATTGTACTACCAAGGTATAAGTTCCCGAAGGAGCTTCAAAGCTGAACTCGCCTTGCGTATTGGTTACAGCACCAAACCGGGTGTTTTTTAAATACACTAGGGCAAACTCAACCGGATGACCGACATCTGTTGTTACCCGCCCTGTAATAGTTACGGTGTTTTGATCCGAAATCTCGTACTTAGCAGCATAAAGCGAATAAGTGGCAAGGATAAGGAAAGATATTGCTAACCATCGTGTTGGGTTCATTGCAGAATTTTTTATTTACAGCGCAAATTTCCCACCGTTGCATAATTCCTGCAATCCCATAAAATAAGGAATTGGAGCTAATATATGTTAGTCTTCAATATGTTAAGAAAATTTTAATTGATCTGTTTAGCAATGCTTTAGCAGATTATTGTAGAAAAAAATCATTATTTATTATTACTTAATTTTGGGGATATAGACTAAGTATCGGGGTGGTATAGATATTCTAAAATTGAGATTTCGCTGGTGGAAAATCTTTTATATCTGCAACTTGCAAATTGCAGATTTGAGAATTTTCCTCTATTTGCAAGACGGTTTTATTTTATCGAAATATGTCATTAAGTTTACTATCTCTTGATAAGAAGCTGTAAATCATTCTTCTTCAAGTGCTAAAATCTCATCAATTTCACGATTCAGTTTTTTGATTTGACTGAAAATCGGAGATTTGAGTACAAAATAGATTGACAGGAAATAACCTACGACAATCATCAGCAAAGGCAAAATGGATGCAACATCAAGGCTTATTATCAAACCATCCCGCATTATAATCAATAAAAAAGCACCCAAAGCAACAGGAGATAACAACATAGTAACCTTTGTTATATAAATTTTAAGCTTTTCTATTTCGGTAATGATTTTTTTTATAGTCAAAACCGGCATGGCGAAATCAACTTTGCGAATAAGCATAAGATATCTTATATCCCACACATGCGCAAATATGACTAAGGTCAGATAAATCGTTAAGCCAATATAAAAACTGGCGCAAACCTGAAACCGGATTTCAGAAACCAGGTATAAAATAAAGATAATGTATGGGGCAGCAATTTTGAACATCGCATGAAATATTATCCAATTAAATCGCCTCCTGGGTTTTGACAATAAAATCCTTCTGAGGATTTCTTTATTAACCCTGGTTTTTTCGGTAATTTTTTTATCGAATTCTTTCCAGATATTTTCCAATTGTACGGGTTCCATGAGACTTAAATTTTTGAGTTTGCCATGATTTTTATCCGCTCTTTAATACGATAAATACGGGTACCAACATTCGTTTTTGAAATACCCATAATCTCAGCTATTTCATCGTGCGATTTCCCGTCGAGATAGAGCAGAATAATGGCTTTATTAATGCTGTCCAATTCATCAATACAATCATACAATATCCCTAATTCCTCTGAATTGTCGTTTTCAGTAAGCCAAGGAATAGCTTCCGCCTTTTTGAAATCAAAGAATGAAACGACCAAAGCATCATGCCTCCTTTTTCGTCTGAAATTCATTGAGGTGTTTAAAGCTACCCGATAAATCCAGGTAGAAATTTTGGAATCTCCTTTGAAGCTATTAAATGATTTCCAGAGCTCAAAGGTTATGTCGTTTATCAGATCTTCCCTGTCTTGGTCAACCCGTGTAAAAACTCTCGAAACTTTTATCAATATCCCAATATTCTTTTCAAGAATTTCGAGAAATTGTTCATGAGTGCTTTTGCTTGATGCTTGTATCAACAATGAATTTTTGTTCCGATACATCGCATTAATTCCCAAGATTTTTTATTTGAGTATTAGAAAAGGCTCGTTGCCTATTTTTCGACTTTATTGTAATGACAATATGTCCAACACACTATTAGTAACTGTACCTTCAAAAATATCACAACATATATTTGCATTATTGTCAACCACCTCTCTATTGTAAAAAAAATACAGCTAAACCCAAACTTTGCAAGTATGCGTCGGATTCATTTACATTGCATTCTGAGTTGTTTCTGTCCGTCTTGTAATTTTTAGGCAAACCAAAAAGGAATGGATCGCACTGCTCCTATTTCAATCCTGCAGGCCTAAAACCCAAAATACCTTTTAGCATTGTGGTAGCAAATGTCGGCAACCATGCCTCCCACCAATTCCATATCGTAGGGTATTTCGCCATTCACCATATCTGTGCCCAGAATATTGCAGAGTATGCGTCGGAAATAATCATGACGGGGGTATGAAAGGAAGCTGCGTGAGTCGGTCAGCATTCCTACAAACCTGCTCAACAGCCCTAAGCTTGAAAGAGCATTGATCTGCTTAACCATTCCATCTTTTTGGTCGAGAAACCACCAACCACTGCCAAACTGCATTTTGCCTGCAACCGAACCATCATTGAAGTTGCCGCACATGGTTGCAATAAGTTCGTTGTCGCGTGGATTCAAGTTGTATAAAATGGTTTTTGGCAGGCTATTGGTTTGGTCGAGGCTATCTAAAAATCGTGATAAGGATCTACCCATTTCAAAATCACCAATGGAGTCAAAGCCCTTGTCGGCACCAAGTGTCTTATACATACGCGTATTGTTATTGCGCATGGCACCTAAGTGAAATTGCTGCACCCATCCTTTCTCATGGTCCATCAATGCCAGATAATACAACATTGCCGATTTGAAAACCATAACCTCATGTTGTATAATTTGCTCACCCAACAGGATTTTAGAAAAAATGCGATTTGCAATCTCTTTGGTGAATGGTTCGGCAAAAGCAGTTTCTAACCCGTGATCGGAAAGCCTACAGCCTTG
>DMJL01000086.1 GCA_003451785.1 Bacteroidales bacterium | reverse complement strand
ATTGTGATTGCGTTGGTCAGCATCATCGGCTTATGGCTGATATTCTATTTTATCCCAGTAGGGCTTTGGTTCTCCGCTCTTGTATCGGGTGTGAGGGTAAGCCTACTGCAACTAGTACTTATGCGTTGGCGTAAAGTACCACCTTCGGTGATTGTTACCAACCTAATTAGTGCAACCAAGGCGGGATTGGTGCTCAACCGCGACCAATTGGAAGCACACTTTTTGGCAGGTGGTAGGGTGAAGTCGGTTGTAAATGCTCTAATCAGTGCAGATAAAGCCAATATTTTTCTGGATTTTAAAACAGCAACTGCAATTGACCTTGCAGGCCGCGATGTATTGGAAGCTGTGCAAATGTCGGTTAAGCCCAAGGTTATCAATACGCCTCCGGTAGCTGCTGTTGCAAAAGACGGTATTCAACTCATTGCAAAAGCTCGAGTAACCCTTCGTGCCAACATAAAACAACTTGTGGGTGGTGCAGGCGAAGAAACTATTCTAGCCCGCGTGGGAGAAGGTATTGTTACCAGCATCGGTTCAGCAACCAATCACAAGCTCGTTTTAGAAAATCCCGATAGCATTTCAAAAGTGGTATTGTCAAAAGGTTTGGATTCGGGAACAGCCTACGAAATTCTCTCTATTGATATTGCAGATATTGATGTGGGTAAGAATATTGGTGCAATATTGCAAATTGACCAAGCCAATGCAGACAAGAATATTGCGCAGGCAAAGGCCGAAGAGCGTAGGGCTATGGCAATTGCATTGGAGCAAGAGATGAAAGCTAAAGCGCAGGAAGCTCGTGCTAAGGTTATTGAAGCCGAAGCCGAAATTCCCAAAGCCATTGCAGAATCTTTCAGAAGCGGCAACTTGGGTATTATGGATTATTACAAGATGGAAAACATTAAAGCCGATACCACCATGCGCGACCAGATAGCTCGTCCGGGAGCTGGAACCAGCAAAGGCAAGGGCGGCGAGAATCCCGTGTAGGTTCTTAAGATGCTTAATTTTTGCAGGCTGTCGGAATATCCGGCAGCCTGTGTCGTTTGGTAGGGCAATGTGATATATTGCAATTCCTTTTGCCTAATTTTGTTATTGCCGTTTTTAGCTTTTCTGATAATAACTGATTTCTCGTTTTTAAAAAAAATATGGATCAACCGCTTTTGTATGTGTTAGTAGGAATCGTGGTACTTTCCTTCTTGTTCGATTTACTATTGGACTATCTCAACTCTACCTTATGGACAAATTCTTTGCCCGAAGAGGTTAAGGAAGTTTATGACCAGGATTCTTACAAACGCTCGCAGGATTATGAGAAGGAAAATTTTGGGCTCTCTCGCAAAAAAGAAATCCTTACTTTTCTTCTTACTATGGCTTTTCTTATAATGGGTGGGTTTGGTTGGCTCGATGAATGGGCGCGGGGTGTTTCTGAAAATCCGATAGTAATTGCCTTGGTCTTTTTTGCAGGTGTTGGAATCATCTTTGGCGTAGTTTCGTTTCCATTTGGTGTTTATCACACATTTGTTGTAGAGCAAAAGTATGGTTTCAATACCATTACCATAAAAACTTTTGTGCTCGACACATTGAAAGGGATATTGCTCACTTCGTTAATTGGAGGAGGATTGCTTGCCCTATTTATTTGGTTTTATGAGGTTGCAGGGCAATGGTTTTGGATCTACGCTTGGATTGTATTCACAGCATTCTCTGTGTTGATGATGATGTTTTACAGCACCCTTATTGTACCCATCTTCAATAAGCAAACTCCCTTGGGAGAGGGCGAAGTGCGCAACGCTATTGAGGCATTTGCCAAGAAGGCGGGCTTTAGTATTAGCAATATTTTTGTGATAGATGGTTCAAAACGAAGCACCAAAGCCAATGCCTATTTTGCAGGTTTAGGAAAACAAAAGCGCATTGTGCTTTACGATACCCTGATTAAAGATTACACCACTGAGGAATTGGTAGCAATACTTGCACACGAAATTGGCCATTACAAGAAGAAACATGTACGAAAAGGCCTTTTGATGTCTGTTGCTAATACCGGATTTACACTTGCAATTTTAGCTTTAGTCATTGACAATCCAGCACTATCGCAAGCCTTAGGAAGTTCAGTGCCAAGTGCGCATTTGGGTTTGCTTGCATTCGGAATTTTGTTTGCACCCTTGAGTATGGCAACAGGAATCATGGCAAATTACCTAAGCCGAAAGCACGAATATGAAGCCGATGCCTTCGCTGCAACACAATATGATTCTGATGCAGCCCAGAGCGCATTAAAGAAACTTTACAAAACGCATCTTGCAAATCTTAGGCCGCACCCTTGGTATGAATTCGTGCATTTCTCGCATCCTGGCCTGTTAAAAAGGCTAAAACACCTCAAGAAATTTTCAACCCATGATACCCGGAATTATTCCACTGGCTGAAATACTACGGCCAACCCGCATAGAGGACTATTTAGGACAAGAGCATCTGGTAGGAGAGGGGGCTATTTTAAGAAAATCTCTCGAATCGGGAGTTGTGCCATCCATGATTCTATGGGGACCTCCGGGAGTGGGAAAAACTACGCTTGCATCGCTGATTTCCAAGTATCTTACCCGAAAATTCTTTACACTTAGTGCAGTAAATAGCGGCGTGAAAGATGTTCGCAGCGTGATAGAAACAGCACACCAAAGCGGTGGAAATGCTATCTTGTTTATTGATGAGATTCACCGATTCAGCAAGTCGCAGCAAGATAGTCTGTTAGGGGCAGTGGAAAAGGGAACCATCACACTCATTGGGGCTACAACCGAAAATCCATCATTCGAAGTGATTGCCCCATTACTCTCACGATGCCAAGTCTATATCCTTCGCGAGTTGGGCGAAGTTGCATTGATGGAATTGCTATCTAAGGGAATTTCACTTTTAGAAAGAGAATTGGGGAAGGCCATATTCCTTAAAGAAAATGAAGCACTACTGAGAATTTCGGGCGGCGATGCTCGCAAGTTGCTCAATGCTTTGGAACTTGCCGTTCGTTCGCAAACTACAGAAATAATCGAGTTGACCAACGATGGCGTGTTTAAAGTTATTCAACAAAACTTGGTGATGTACGATAAGAATGGCGAGATGCATTACGATATCATCTCAGCATTTATCAAATCGTTGCGGGGGAGCGACCCCAATGCTGCAGTTTATTATCTTGCGCGAATGCTTGATGCTGGCGAAGACCCCAAGTTTGTAGCCCGCCGAATGGTTATTTTGGCTTCTGAGGATATAGGAAATGCAAATCCTAATGCACTTTTGTTGGCAACCGGATGTTTTCAGGCTGTTACCCAAATTGGTATGCCCGAAGGGCGGATAGTGCTTGCCCAAACTGCTACCTATCTTGCAACTTCTCCCAAAAGCAATGCTGCATACATGGCAATAGAAAAGGCATACGAGGTGGTAAAAAACTATGGAGACTTGCCCGTGCCAATCCATTTGAGAAATGCACCCACCAAGTTGATGAAGGAGATAGGCTATGGCAAAGGCTACCAATATGCACACGATTTTGCACAAAACTTCATTCACATGGAGTATATGCCCGAAAAAATACAAGGCAAATGCTTGTACAACCCAGGAAATAATCCCCGCGAGAACGAAATACGAAGCCGTTTGAAAAGTTTGTGGAAAGAAAAGTATGGGTATTAACTTTTTGAACTCTTGGATAGCTGAAGCCTGGTTCTGCTTTTTTTCGTGCATTAAAAATTAACTAAATGAATCACCGTGAGTTGTTTTATCATTTTTTAGGGCAAACATCCGATTTTCCCCTGGCCATTGAAGTAAGCCATGCGCATGGAGTATATTTATACACACCAACAGGCAAGCGATACTTAGACATCATAAGCGGGATTGGGGTGAGTAATCTTGGGCATGGGCATCCGGAGGTGATTGCTGCTGTGAAGCATCAGGTGGATAAATATATGCACTTAATGGTCTATGGCGAGTTGGTGCAATCGCCACAGGTTTTATTAGCACAAAAATTGGTTGAATTGCTTCCCGATTCCCTCAACAATGTGTATTTGGTAAATTCCGGAGCCGAAGCCACCGAAGGGGCACTCAAGCTCGCAAAGCGGTTTACAGGTAGAACAGAAATAGTGAGTTTTCGTCACGCTTATCATGGTAGCACTCACGGTGCTTTGAGCATAGGTGGAAGCGAGAATTTAAAGCAAGCATTTCGACCGCTTTTGCCGGGAATAACAATCATAGATTATAACTGCTACGAGCAGTTGAAAGCCATTACTCGGCAAACTGCTTGTGTGGTAGTAGAAACCATACAGGGCGAAGCAGGAGTTATGGTGCCTAATGCGGGGTACTTAAATAAACTAAGGCAACAATGCGACCAAACAGGTACTCTTCTTGTGTTTGATGAAATTCAATGCGGCTTTGGCAGAACAGGCAAATTATGGGCGTTTGAACATTTTGGGGTAGTACCCGATATTTTGCTGTTGGCCAAAAGTATGGGTGGAGGGCTTCCCATTGGCGCATTCATTGCATCGAAGCAAATCATGAGAAGTTTGACCCACTCGCCTGTATTGGGGCATATCACAACATTTGGCGGAAATCCTGTGTGTGCAGCAGCTGCTTTGGCCCATATTACGGTGGTGCAGCGAGACAGACTATGGGAGCAAGTACCACAAAAAGAGCAGTTGTTCAGAGAACAGCTCAAGCACAATCAAATAGTGGAAATTAGAGGCATGGGGCTGATGCTGGCTATCGTGTATGAGAATGCTCCCAAGGCTCAGAGGGTTATTGCCCGATGTCTGGAAGAAGGGTTGCTAACCGATTGGTTTCTGTTTGCCGACAATTGTTTGCGCATTGCACCACCATTGATTATCAGTAACGAACAAATCAGGGAAGCGTGTGAAATTATTCTAAAAGCATCCGATGCTTGATTAATGTGCTATGGGATTTTATTGCTAATTTTATCGCAAGGGAATTTGGGAGGTTACCATTCTCCAATAGTTGTGCAAATTGCATGAAAATGTTACTGTTGAAGTATGACGATATAATTGATTGATTTCGTGATATTTAGCTCAATGACAGTATTATAATTAGACTGCTTAGAAGTTTAATGCAACCGATTTTCAAAAAGTTCTGGTGATGTTTGGTCAATATTTTTATTAGCTATGGATCCAGATTTTCAGACATTAGCCGATAAATTACCTCTACAAAGTCTTCCGGTAATAGGGTTTTTTCGAAATTACCCCGTAGATAAATTCTATTTTTCCAACCAGTTCTACCTTATTTGTGGCACTAGCGACAACCAATGGGCTTACCTGTGTGGCCAAAACCCTGAAGACCTAATAGAAGTGCTCCAAAAGTTTGCTTTTGCAACGCTGTATTTTGCTAATGTGGAGAATTGGATGCTTCCAGCCATTACACAAACCCATCGCATTGATTGGAAATTGACTACCCATAGATTTTTTCTGCCGGATACCAAAGATGTCTTACAGCCTACCATGGAATATGCTTCACTGGATATTTCTATGGCCGAAACCATCTATCGCTTGTCTGCATATAAAGATTTTACTTCGGTGGCATACATAAAAGACCGTTTGAGTAAAGATATTTCGGCCGGAATTTGGCAAAACGGAGAACTGGTAGGCTGGGGGCTTACCCACGACGATAATTCATTAGGATTTCTTAATGTGCTTCCGCAATGGCAGGGAAAAGGGTTGGGCGAAAATCTCATGAAAGCCCTTATTTTGCAAAAAAGAAACCAAAATCTTCCTGTTTTTGTAAACATTGAACCCCACAATGTGCAGTCGCTCAATCTGGTGCAAAAATTAGGATTTGTATTCGACAGACAAGTAAGTTGGTTAAAACTTGCATAAAGAAATTCTTTGTATGCCAATTTGCTATTGGAAATAATTGCGGTTTCTTTACATTTTTCACCGCCAATTCTTGGATGGGATTGTAATTTTTTGCCAAATGAAAATAAATAGACTCTCATTTGTGGGAAGTTGCACGACCATCAAAGTATCAAGATTATAAATGCTTATTGCTTTTTTGGGTTACATTTGCATTCAGCAAAACATAAGAATATATGTATTTTCGCCCTAAGGTTTTTTTTCAGTTGATTTTTCGGGAGCCCTACGGCATACATTCGCCTTTCTTATATGAGTTGGCGCAGGATAGTTTTTATAGCAAATTAGATTCAAAAAGGTTCCAACATTTGGAAGCTAAAAGAAGAGAATTGCTAAGAAATAATACTGTACTTCAGGTTACTGATTTTGGGCAAGGCTCAAAAACCATTGCTTCGGAATATCGTTTGCCCACCTACAGCCGACCTGTGAAGGACATAGCTCGAGTTTCGCTCCAATCGCCAAGTTATTGCAGGTTAATGTGGCGTTTGATTGACCATTTCAAACCTAAAACGCTTTTGGAATTAGGCACATCATTGGGTATAACTACAGCCTATATGGCCGACGCAGCTCCAGATGGTCAAATCCTATCTTTGGAGGGTTGCCCCCAAACCGCCAATATCGCGCAAACGGTTTTGAGTCAATTAGGATTTTCCCACGCATCGGTTATCACCGGATCGTTTCAAGATACATTGCATGCTGCACTCCAAGACATGACCAAAGTTGACTTGGTGTATATTGATGGAGATCACAGTTATAAGGGTGTTATGGACAATTTTGAGAAAATACTACCCTACTTGCATCAGCAAAGCATATTGATTTTGGACGATGTAAGGTGGTCGAAGGAAATGTACCAAGGCTGGCTAAAAATTACCCAAAGCAATCAAGCTACCATGTGCTTAGATTTGTATCGAATGGGGATAGTGCTATTCAACTCAGGTCTTAGCAAACAAATCATTCCCATAGGTTATTGAAAAAGGCTTTCATTATCAAAAAATAAACCATCCAAAATGGCAGACAAGGAGCTTATTCGTTTGAATAATATTACCAAAAATTACCGTGTAGGAACCGAGGTGGTAAAAGCCTTGAGGGGCATCACTATCAACATTTATAGAAATGAGTATGTAGCGCTAATGGGTCCCTCAGGCTCAGGAAAATCTACCCTCATGAACCTTTTGGGATGCTTAGACACGCCTACTTCGGGCGAATATATTTTGAATAATAAGGATATTAGTAAGCTGGCCGACAACGATTTGGCAGAGATACGCAATAAAGAGATTGGTTTTGTTTTCCAAACTTTCAATTTGCTTCCCCGTAGCACAGCATTGGACAATGTAGCACTTCCATTGATTTATGCCGGTGTTGGCAGAGTGCAACGAAATAAGAAGGCTCTCGAAGTATTAGATCAGGTGGGTCTATCAGACCGTACGCACCACAAGCCCAATGAATTATCGGGCGGTCAACGGCAACGAGTTGCAATTGCAAGAGCCATGGTAAACAACCCAAGCATCATTCTGGCAGATGAACCCACAGGAAATCTCGATTCGAAAATTTCGTTAGAAATTATGGGGCTATTGCAGAAAATCCACGAGGCTGGAAATACCATAATTTTGGTTACACACGAAGAGAATATTGCACTTCATGCCCATAGGATTATAAGATTGCGCGACGGCCTCATCGAGAGCGATACCCGAAACAATAATGTAGTTAGGCTCGAAAGTTTAGAAGCAGCAATATAGTGCAGCAAATCTTTTGACTATAGTCAAAATTGTAATTTTCTACCCAAAAACAAAATGGTGTTGGTAGAATTTTCAACAATTGCATACAGAAAAGGTCTATTGGCATGAAAAACTATTTCCGGTTCTTCGTGGATAACCAACGATTTTTGTGTAATCGCCACGGCAGTTGCAGCGGCTGCCTCCGTACCTTCTTCGGCTACTTCAATGTTGGATTGATGTACAACATGATCAATTTTTAATTCCTTTTTACCAGTCATTCCACTAAAATCGGCATTGGCTGCAAAGGCTTTTTCCATGCCTAATTGCACAAGTATCTGGTTGAGATTGGCCAAAGATTCTGTTCTGAATCGAGGAAAGAATAATTGAACCCTCTGATACGATAAACTTTCATTCAATTCATCAAATAATTTAGCATTCAAGTTTTTTTCCACATCTGCGAGTGTGGTTTGTTCGCTGGGCAAAATGATAATCATAGAGAAAGTAGTACCTGAATATGGCATTTTCAATACTTGAAAATCGCCTCTTTCTAAATAATGAAAGATAGCAGATTGTTGCATAAACATAGTCCCGGTTTTGCTACCGTCTATGTTGCGAAAATCCATTTTTTGTGTTTTGTTATAGTCGAATGTATTTGCCCAACGGGCATTAAAGTACAATGCATTCACTAGCATTAAACGGGTATCTGCCGTTAAAACGCCTGGTTGTATCAAGTCTTCAATCTTCCCGCCGGTTTGTTCAGAAACACTTGCATTTATTTGGTTTTTTATTTGCACTAGATCCCCTTGAAGGAAATCTACTATCTCCGGCTTTGCCCCAAAATGGTTTCTAATGTTATTTAGATAACCTTGCCTAAAGTTGTGATGCTGCTGCATCCAAATGCTATTGGCCATTCTAAGCAATGTATCACCTGACGATAGTGCTATTTTGCGATGCAAATCGTCGAAATCATTGAGGAATCTTCTATTATTCAGATTAAAGTATAGCACCGTTGCCATCTCTTCGCGAGTTAAAGCATTCGCTCCTACATAAGCCATTGCCAGTGCTGTGGATATGCTGTAAGGCGAAAAAACAAGGTTTTTCTCCCAATTATCCATCTCTTTCAATAGATCGAAGGCGAGCATATTGTTGCGATGGGCAGCGGAAAAATTTAGTGTCTCTTGCAGGTTATATCCCGAATTGGTTGTTAATGATTTAAGTCTGCGGTTGCAGGCAGAACCCGAAGCAACAATCATAAGGCTACATAAAACAGGCACAATTAAGTTTTTCATAAAAATGGGTTTTGTGTATCCAATCTATTCTGTAAAGTTATGGTAATATATCCAAGCAGCTATTTTGTGCAAAATAAAATAGTACACATTTTTAAAAACCATAAAAATGGATTCAGGCTTATAGCGTTAAGCTTTAGCGCAAGGTGCATGCATTCTGTTAATTGCGTGTTGCGTGTCTTTAATTTTAATTTTTATCCATAACTTTGATTCATTTATAAATAATCACTGTTCTATGTTGGAAAAAAGTGTGGAAAGCGTAAAGTGTTTGATATTAGGTAGTGGACCTGCGGGGCTTACCGCTGCCATCTATGCAGCGCGGGCGGATCTCAAGCCTGTTTTGTATCAAGGGTTGCAGCCGGGTGGCCAACTCACCATTACTACTGATGTGGAGAATTTTCCAGGTTACCCTCAAGGTGTTAATGGTCCGCAAATGATGGAGGACATAAAAAATCAGGCATTGCGCTTTGATGCCGATATACGCTGGGGAATAGCTACCAAGGCTGATTTATCTGAGCGACCATTTAAAATTTGGATTGACGAAACGCACAAAATACTTGCCGATACACTTATTATTGCAACCGGTGCCAGTGCAAGATGGTTGGGTATGGAATCTGAACAAAAATTCAACGGATATGGAGTTTCGGCATGTGCCACTTGCGATGGGTTTTTTTATCGCGGCATGGATGTTGCCGTAATTGGCGGTGGCGACACAGCCTGTGAAGAAGCTTCCTATTTATCTAAACTTGCCAGAAAAGTTTATTTAATCCACCGCCGAGATGAACTTAGGGCTTCTAAGGCGATGCAAAACCGAATTTTCAAAACACCAAATATTGAACTTGTTTGGGATTCAGTGCCCCAAGAGATTTTGGGCGATAAAACCGTAAAAAGCATAAAGTTGCAGAATGTAAAAACCGGTATTTACAACGAGTTGCCTGTAGAAGGAGTTTTTGTGGCAATAGGCCACAAGCCCAATAGCGAACTGTTTGTTGAGCAATTGAATTTGGATGAGAACGGCTACATAATCACTGAGGCTGGAACTACTCGAACCAATATTCCTGGAGTATTTGCAGCAGGCGACATTCAAGACCATGTTTATAGGCAGGCCGTAACGGCGGCTGCATCTGGCTGCATGGCTGCGATAGATGCAGAGCGTTGGTTGGCTTCATTAGATGATTAATACAAAAATTAAAAAAATCGCTGTTGGTATTCTGGCAGCGATTTTTTTTAAAAAATGGGAATTAAAATCCTATAACTCAAGAAAGTCTAAGTAAAAAACTCAATATGAATCTCTATTACGCACTTTCCCTTGCGAGTTTCTTATTGTTTATGCAGGCATCCTTTTTTGCTTGGAGATTACCTGTTACTCTTAGAGAACGAGTTGCGTTCCTACTATCTGGAGTTTCTTTTTCAATATTTTCATTCTTTACTTTTTCATTCAGTCTCACCAATAACCTGGAATTGATTTATGTGTTAGATAGATTTGCATCCATCGGTTGGACTTCATTTCCTGCAATTATGGTGTGGTTGGTTTATTTAATGCGCAATAAAAGCAATAGGATTATTAAGCGGATTCTGCTTTTTTTCTTGGTGCCAATGGCATTAATTTCTTTTGTGCGCTACAATGTTGAACCCGAAACTTTGAAAGCATATTACCTATACTCTGGAATGTGGTTTTTCGAATTAAATAGGGCTTCCCCTTTCTTCTATTTGTTTGTTGTGTATTTGATGTCTTCTATGGCGGCTCTGATTTACTTGTTGTTTACCTGGTGGAAAAATAGCAATACCCAAAGGGCACGGTACAAAATAGTCAGCATCGTTGTGGGCATTATCTCATTCTTTCTGATAAGTACATTATCCAATCTGCTGTTGCCATATCTAAGGCTGGAGCATTTTCCACCCCTTGCCCATATCAACTCCATTTTTATGGGTGCAGGATTTTTTATTGCTGTTATACTACTCAAACAACCAGAACTTTCTTCGGCAATTGTAAGCCGCTTTATAGAATCTCATCTCAAAGAATTGGTGCTCTTCTTCGATCAGAATTTTAAGTTGTATGCTGTCAACAACTTTTGTTATAAGCACCTATCCTACAAACCTTACGAAATATCTAGGTTGAGTATTGATAGTCATTTTGGAATCAGTACCCAACTATTGATGAAACTTGCCCAAAGTCCTGCTGATTGCTGCGATTTGCGTTTCGAAACTACTGTTGTTGCAAGTGATGGCCAGAAAATTCCTGTGCAATATACCCAAATCAATATTATTGATAATTTTAAGGACTTTGTTGGTTTGGTGCTAATCGGGCAAGATTTGAGTGAAAAGAAATTGCTAATAAAGGAAATTGCTGAAAGGGAGCATAATCAAGAATTGCTGCGCCAAACTGGGCAAGATCTTGAAGACACAGTGAAGCAACGAACTTTGGAGCTTATTGAAGCCAACCAATTGTTGGCCAACGAATTGATTGAAAAACAAAGAACAGAAGCCCAAATAATTAGCGATTTAGATCAAAAAGGATTGTTATTACAAGAAATCCATCATCGGGTGAAAAATAATTTCCAAATTATTATATCCCTTGCCAAAATGGTGGAAACCAACAGCTGTGCAAAAGCTGATTCGAAAATTTTTTTAGGTCTCTTGGGCGATAAAATTAGAGCTATATCGGGCATGCACGAATACTTTTATTCTATAAAAAAAATTAATAGTATAAACTTCGGAAAGTTCTTAAGGAAAACTTCGGTAGAGGTAAACGCTGAGTATGCGTCCCAAAAACAGGTGTCAATAAAGTTGAGGGTTGGGATTGAAAATCTAGATTTAAACCAAGCTCTGCCTTGCGGTTTATTTTATAAAGAGTTGCTAAGCATCGTGCTGCAATGGGCTTTTGAATCGGATTTGCAAACAACATCACTTGCGGAAAATCATCCCTTGGTGGAGGTTGATTTCTTTAAATCGAATGGTAATTTTCATCTGCTAATATGCCATAATGGAAAAGGTTTTTCTGATGCAGAAATGCAATCAGGCGAATTTAATCTCAGCCTATCACTCATTAAACTGCTAGCTGATTCTTATTTAGGAGGCGAATTTGTTGCAAGTAATGATGAGAGAGTTTGTTTTAAGCTGGTATTTCCGCATAATGCCAACTACAATGGAGCGAACTTATCAAGGCAACAAAGGTTGCTTAACGAAAATAGTAACACCAATAAATCGTTTACAAGAGGATTTTTCTACGAACCATTGCCATGAGTCCATCCGTACTATCGGTTCTTTCTTTAATTGCAACTCTGGCTTATTTGCAGATAGGGTTGTTTGTATTGTTTAAAAATATGGCAGTTGAAAACAACCGTTGGTTTTTTCTATTTACAATAACATTGGCACTATGGGCTTCCGGATTAATAATTTTCGAAACATCAAGTATCCCTTTTGCCGGATATACTTTATTCAGACTTTCGGTTGTAGGGGGAATACTTTTTCCGGTTGTATTGGTAAAATATTTAGCAATTGAGGCAGGCTCATCTCAGAATGCTACTTATCATAAATGGCTTCTAAAATTTATTGCATTGATAGCCATGTGTTTATTAGGTTTTGCAATGTTCAATATGGAGCTTTTTGGCCAAAGGCTGCTGAATACTCCTATGCAGTTCGCGCCAAGTTTTTTTTGGTTCGGTGTGAGCTATTTGGGATATTTGGTAATAGCATTATCTGCAATCGTTTTAATTTTTATTGAGTGGCGGCATCGCGTAAAAGGCAAACTCGAGTATGGACACTACCTATTTTTTAGAAATTTATTAGGATTAACAATTTTGGCAGGAGTTGTTGTAGATCTACTTTTGCCCTTTTGGGGGGTAATCGTAAATTTGAATATTGCACATTTATTTGGACTCATACCTGTGGGATTTATTTCATTTGGATTGTTTCAACAAAAATGGTTTTCTCTTACTCCTGAATTAGCTGCCGATCGGATAGTTGGACATTCGCAAAAAATTGTATTCTTTTGTAATCCCGATGGCTGGATATTCAAAACTAACCCCTATACACTGAATTTACTGGCAGTGTCTGAAAAGGAATTGTTAGGCAGAAGTTTGGCATCTGTCTTTACCGACCCTTTGCTAATTCTGCAAACTCTCCATCATAGCAAAGGCATAGGAATACCAGAAGAAATTGATGCAAAAATTTTAAACCCTAATGGAGACCCCATCCCTGTTAAAATCCTGTTCCTTCTTGTAAAAGATTCCTTTTCGGATATTTTAGGAATTATCGTGTATGGCAACGACCAACGAGAAACCATTGCATTGGAACAGGAAGTAGCGCAAAAAAAGGAGCTTGAATTGAAGATGGCCAAATTGGGCGAAGAGTTGGAAAATCGTGTTATGGAAAAAAACACCGAACTTTCTAAGGCCTATAAGATTCTTCAAGCCCAGCTTTTGGAGCGTATTCAGGTGGAGGAAAAAATAAAAGCAGATGCAGAAGAAAAAGAACTGCTTATCATGGAAATACACGATAGGGTTAAGGAAAATATGGGGATAATTATCTCACTTATCCGTGGTCAAAGTGCCAAAAGTCCTATTCTGAGCAAGTGTAGTAAGTTGGCCGAGTTGGAGCAGAAAATAAAAACCATATTGCTTATTCACGATAATATGTATTTTTCTACAATCTATTCGCAAGTTGACTTTGGTCGGTTTGTATATAATTTAGTTGCATTACATAAACAGAATGGCAGCATTGATATTGATACCAACTATACTATTGAATTGCAAGAGCCTTTTTTAAGTTATCATGTAGCACTTCCTGTTGGCTTAATAATCAATGAATTGCTCACTAATGCTCTGGTACATGGTAGGCAGAATGGGAGAAAGATGGGTCGTTCAATACCTAAGTTAAATATTCTCATTGGTCTAACCGTAAAGAACGGAATCTACACCCTTGTGGTGAAGGATAATGGCAGTGGACTACCCAAGAATTTCAGTATGAAAACATTAGCCACAAATGGGCTGCCGCTTGTGGAAATACTTGCTAAAGATCAAATTGGAGGCACATTCGAAATTACTTCTGATGAAGGAGTGCATGCAGTGGTTAAGTTTAGTCAGAATGCTGTTTCCTAAATGCCTCTTTTGTTCTGCAACAATGCGCTCCCTATGGCACATTGCAGACAGCTTTTAGGCGTACAATAATATTTTTTTAGCTCCAATAGAGCCTGTGATTCGCCGGCGTTTTGTGCCGTAATACCCAATTGTGCCCATTGTCTTATTACCATATTGTTTTCTGCAGGTACCATAGCAAGAAAATCTATTGCCTTCTCACAGTATTCGGGACGAAGGCTTTGTTTTCCATAGACAAAAATTACAGGGCTGATAGTGTTGATGATAATATTGTTGACAGCATCTGCTCCTAATTTTTTTATTGAAAAGGCAGATGCCTTGCCGAACACATAATGCGTACCCCAGTATTCAGATGCATTTAGTTTAAATATTTGAGCAATTTCTTCTATGGATTTGGCATCTGTCAGCATTCTGAATAAATGCGGGGTTTGGGTTATCAGCTTTGCAAATTGTGAAATGCGTATAGTAGGGAAGTTTTGGGGTCTAAGTTTAAAGAATTTCCACAAGTGAGCATCCAAAGGTTCGAGTGAGTGTTTCTTTCTCTGATAGGCGTACTCGTTTTGTAGCCTTTGGGGGTAGTTGTCGGCACACTCCTTAGGCAAAAGGTCGGATTGACCGTACAAAATGGCTTCCATAGCAAACGCGTTATCGCCCAATTTTTGTAATATTTTAAGTGGCGTTCTTTGTGCCAACAAAGCAAAAGGGATTGCATTAGCTTTGAATCCAAAGTTGCGGGCCAAGAGGTAATACAATGTTTGATCCCAGTCATTTTTGAAATATTCAAAAAACTTTTCAACTTCTTCTGATTTGCGTTCAAGTCTCTCCACCAGCAACCTGTTAAGCCACATCGCTATCAATCCTTTATCGCATTTGTTCAATAATCCTTGGCATGGTATCCATGCCTTCGACGACAGAAGCAACTGATAATTGTGAAGCAATTCCTCTCTAAATTTACCATGCAACTCCAAAACCGGTATAGTATTCCCGTTGCAATCCAACACATCTTGGTCGTGAATGTACACCACATGCAAAATCACATTTCCGTATGCAGCATCGTTCTGATGACCGTGCTGGCTCCAAAGGGAGCTTTTTAGGTGCAATTCCACTTGTCCCACCCACAAAGTATCGCCAATCATGATTTTTGCAGCAAGAAAGTCTGGGCCCGAGTCGGAGTTTTCTACCCCAGGATAAACGATTCTCAATGCTTCGCCCTCTGTAGTGTGTAGTTCAGCAGGGATAAGCAATTGGTGTTTCCACAAATAATGCAAAAATTCTTCTTTCAATATTTTGATTTTGGCTGTCTCTAACACAAATTCATGTTTGACCGACGCTATATTTTGCTATTACAAATATTATCCCCTTCAAAATTAATTTCTTTTGCGATGGATTGCAAATTTGAATAGGAACTTTGAATAACTCATGTTGATTTTCGTTTAAAGGCTGCCTAATCAAAGAGGCTTAAAGGTGTCAAATTTATTGTTCAACAAAACAGCTATGGGTACAGCATAGTCCATTTATGATTTTGGTTGCAACAAATCGAAACTACTTCGATTTGTTGCGATAGACAAATGTAAGTCATTAAAATAGATAGTTTTACTTTAGGATTCTGAGTGAGTTTTTCTTACACCGAGCAATGATTTAACCTTGCAGTTCTTAGAAATATTGGGAATGTTTTTGAATGCTAATCAAATTAAGATTTCTGAGAAAATTCGTTCAGGCTCAGCAAAAGACTAGGTTATTTAATAATTATGAAACAAAAAAGTGAAGTTTATGTATTATTGGGATAAATTTGGTTTTGTGTAAAACAAAATTGCTAAATTTGTAATGGCGCATAATTTACGATGGTAATGGATGAATTGGGGCTTGCAGCAGAGAGCATTCAAGTAAAAATCAAAAAGTTGCTTTTTTTAAACAGGCAATTATCTGAGAGAATAAAAGTCTTGAGTGTGGAAAAGCAAGCGTTGCAGGATAAGCTTTCTGCTAATGAACTGCAAACTGCCGATCTTGAACAAAGGGTTGCTTCGTTGCGAGTAGCCACTTACTTAAAGAAAGACGATTCGGAAAAAGCCAAGCAAGTTGTAGCCGAAATGTTGCGGGAAATTGAGAAGTGTTTTGCGCTTTTGAACAGGTAGTCCCGATTGATAAAGATGAGAGACCAATTAATATCTGTAATAATTGCTGACAGACCTTACAGGGTCAGCGTAAAAAGTGAGGAAGAAGAGCAGAGGTTTAGAGAAGCAGGAAAGCTGATTAAGGAGAAAATGACAGAATATGCCCAAGCATATTCCTTTCGGGATACTCAGGACATCCTTGCAATTTTGGCTCTGCAATTTGTAGTAGAATCACTTACTATGAGCAATTCATTGCAGGATAGACCCAAACTACTGGAACAATTGACTTTGATCGAACAGTTGCTCGACGATTGCCTTAAAGAAGCTAACGCTCATTGAAAATAATCAAGATATAACCCGCATTAATTCAAGATTCTGTTTGTGAAACTCAACACTATCAAACATTAGGGATTAGTTTGGTGTTTTCAGGACAGGCCTCACCGCTCAAGGTATTCTTTAGCGGCCCATTTATGGGCATTGGAAGTCCACAGTTCACCAACCCCCTAAACCTGTAAAATCAGGGGTTTCTATAAACCAACTTGAATTACTTGCGGGTTTTTTAATTTTTTAAATCACAAGAGATGAATATATTGTTGATAATGGTAGTTGCTTTGTTGTGTTTTGGCGCGGGCCTCATTGTGGCTCGTACCTTCCTCAACAAGTCCTTGGCAAGCAAAGGACATGCCCTGCTCAAAGAAGCTATGGCAGAAGCGGAAGTAGTGAAGTCGGAAGCAGAAGTACAGAAAAAGGAACGAATGCTTCAGGCAAAGGAGAAATACTTGCACCTAAAATCGGAGCATGAAAGATTTGTTGCTGAGAAAAAGCAAGAGCTTAACAACCAAGATGCAAAGCTTAAGCAAAAAGAGATGTTGGTTGCGCAAATAACGGAAGATAATAATCGTAAGCAAAAAGAACTCAATGCATTGCAAGAAAGTCTTACTGCCCGAATCGAGCAGGTAAACCGCAAACAGGCCGAGTTAGAAACATCGCATAAGCAGCAATTGGAGAAACTCGAAACCATAAGCGGCCTCTCAGCTCAGGAAGCAAAAACCCAATTGGTTGATTCGCTCAAATCGGAAGCGCAAGCCGAGGCACAAGTCTATATCAAAGACATGATAGATGAGGCGCGATTCACAGCCAATAACGAAGCGCGCAAGGTGGTCATTCAGTCTATCCAACGAACTGCTACCGAAGTAGCTGTTGAAAATTCTGTTTCTGTTTTCCCAATCGAAAACGAAGAAGTGAAGGGCAGGGTTATTGGTAGAGAAGGGCGCAATATTAGAGCATTGGAGGCCGCTACAGGGATAGAAATCATTGTGGACGATACACCGGAAGCAATCATTCTGAGTGGGTTCGACCCCGTGCGCCGCGAAATTGCTCGACTTTCGCTGCATAAATTGGTTACAGACGGCCGTATTCATCCTGCTCGGATAGAGGAGGTGGTTGCCAAAACCAAGAAGCAAATAGACCAAGAAATAATGGAAGTGGGCAAGCGGACGGTGATAGACTTGGGTATGCACAATCTCCATCATGAACTGATTCGGTTGGTAGGCAAAATGAAATACCGCTCATCCTACGGGCAAAACCTTTTGCAACATTCCAGGGAGGTGGCAAACCTTGCCGCAACCATGGCATCGGAATTGGGTTTGAATCCCAAATTGGCAAAGAGAGCAGGATTGTTGCACGACATTGGCAAAGTGCCCGACAATGAGCCGGATATGCCACATGCTATGCTCGGCATGAAATTGGCCGAAAAATATAAGGAACATCCGGAGATTATCAATGCTATAGGAGCCCACCACGACGATATTGAGATGACAAGCCTCATTTCGCCCATCATCCAAGTATGCGATGCCATTTCGGGCGCACGACCAGGAGCCAGACGGGAAGTGGTAGAGGCATACATAAAAAGACTCAACGACTTGGAAGAGCTTGCACTTTCCTATCCCGGAGTAGTAAAAACTTATGCCATACAGGCCGGACGCGAGTTGCGCGTGATTGTTGGGAGCGATAAGGTTACAGATAAGGATGCCGAGCAGATATCCTATGACCTAAGTAAGAAAATTCAATCCGAAATGACCTATCCGGGTCAGATAAAGATTACTGTTATCAGGGAAACGCGAGCAGTGGCCTATGCCAAATAGTTGCCATTAGGGTGAAGAAAGCATTCCAGAAGCCCGGAAAAGATTTAGATTTCATTGAGTCTAATTCTTCTCCGGGGTTTTTTTATAAACGCTGAAGATGTAGCATATCTCCAGCGTTTATACAATTTGCAGACAATAATCGTACTTTCTTTCTTTAGTTTTCTTTTCAATTGCAAATGCTTGATGAAAATTGTGCTACTCCAGCCTTGTTAGATTTTTTTGCAAACAATCTATCTGCATTGTGTGTTATTATAAATATGCCGTGTAAGTAGCCAACCGAAAAGAAGATTTACTTCCGTTTTCAATAGATATTTTCGCTTTATGATTGGTTGAAAATGATAAATTTTTAAGCTTTTGCATCGTCTCAACATTCAATTTTTTTGCTTTGCCAAATATTGGTTTGAGTTATCAGCCATTATCGCAAACACTCGTTCTTTCAACTCAGGCTCGAATAAGCAATCTCAATTTTAACCTTCTGAGAAATTTAAAGTCAAATCGTACGATGAAAAAAATTTGCAAAGTTTTTATTGCAACATTAAGTCTTGTAACTCTTTTATTTTTGCTGCCATGCAGAATTCAGGCTGAAACGCCCGTTAGACCTATTCCCATAGTAAATTTCGATCAGTTGAAGCCTATGCTTCATTTGGATAACGATAGTATCTATGTAATAAATTTCTGGGCCACCTGGTGTGCGCCATGCGTTAGAGAGATTCCGGCATTCGAAAAATTGTATGAGCAGTTCAAAGACCAAAAGGTGCAAGTGATATTGGTGAGTCTTGATTTTCCCAATCATCTCGAAAGTCGCGTTATTCCTTTTGTGCAAAGAATGAATGTGCAAAGCAGGGTAATACTATTGGACGACCCTGATGCAAATCGTTGGATTCCAATGGTGAGCGATCAATGGACTGGTGCTATTCCTGCAACATTGATTTATAGCAGGGATACAAGAAAGTTTTATCAAAGAGAGTTTTATTTTGAAGAGCTAAAAGAGATAATTTTACCTATGTTAAACCAAAACTGATTGCCATGAAAAGACTGAGTGTATTGTTTGCTTTGGTGTTTTTTGCTGTTACCGGATTCGCGCAGGGTTTGCGCGTGGGCGATGTTGCTCCAGATTTTCGCTTGCTGAATGTAGATGGCAAGTATGTATCCATGGCCGACTATCCTGATGCCAAGGGATTTATCATTATTTTCTCCTCCAACCATTGCCCATTTGTAGTGGCTGTTGAAGACCGAATGATTGCCCTACACCATGAATTTAAGCCCAAAGGCTTTCCACTTATTGCCATCATGCCCAACGATCCAGCTGCTGAGCCAAGAGATTCCTATGAACTGATGCAGGTAAGGGCTAGAGAAAAAGGATTTCCTTTTCCCTATGTTTTTGATAGGGGTCAGAAGATTTATCCTCAATATGGCGCTACCCATACGCCCCATGTATTCTTGCTCGAGCGCGTTGGTAATGAGCTAAGAGTGGCATACATCGGCGCAATTGACAATAATGTGCGCAACGCCGACCAAGTTACCGAAAGGTATTTGGCTAACGCGATAAATGCATTATTGGAAGGCAGAAGACCCAACCCTGAAGTTACCCGTGCCATTGGTTGTACCATCAAAAGGGTAAGGGCTGAATAATTCTCAATGAAGATTTTGAAAACCGGATGCTTTTGGTTTCCGGTTTTTTGGTGCCTAATTTTCGCGCATTATATGCTCGTCATATTCCAGCTCAAACCGCAATTTGTGTTTAGATTCTTCCACAGCTAAGGCCTCAAATGCTTTTTTTAAATCGGCATCCGATGTTCGTTGTGCCAAAGCAATATACAATTTGAAGGCAGCCTTCTCCTTTTTCATTGCCAGAATAAGTGCTTCCTGATAGTCCATGTGGGCATTGGGGGCAATGGCCACCAGATAGTCAGACATTTTTAGGTCGGCAATTTGCTCGGTAGTAAAGGCGTAGGCTTTCTCTTCCTTGATTTTTTTTAATCGCGCCTTGTGCGAAACTTCCTCTTTGGCAAACTCTGTAAACAAGGCCGCAATCTCTTTGTTTTTTTGCAATCCTGCAAGGTTTCTATAAAAATCTACAGCATCCTGCTCGGCCTGCATGGCAAAATCCAAAATATCATCAATGTTGTTGAACGATTTCATGGCTGATTGTTTGGGTTAATTGTTGATTGAAAAATTCTTGGAGGTGGTTTTTGAGATAATTGCAACCGTAGCTAAACTGTGGCAATATGTTCTTTTCTGGGCTACTTAGGATGAATTTATAAATCGGTGCTGATTCTTTTGATTTTCCATGAATAAGGTTGATGGATTCGTTAGAAAGTTCAGAATGGCTTAGTACTGCAAAATCAGTCGTATCTAACTTTGCAGCCAGAGCATAAATTTGCTCTTGCATGCTCATCTCCACTGGTGATGGGCACGAGGCTATCATTGATAACTCTTGATCCTGATAATTTACAAAGCTCCCATTTTGCTCAAAGGGCAATTGAGCAGGCAAAACCACATCGGCCATCTTGGCTGTTTCGGTCAAAAAACAGTCGTGAACCACCAAAAAATCAAGTTTTGCAAATAATTCCTTCACAGATTGCTTATCGTTTGCACAGCCAATGGGATCTTCTCCAAAAACAAAAGCATTTGCAATGGCTCCTGTTTCTAATAATGCTTTTTGACTCAGTTCGTCAGAATACGCCTCGCTACCGTTAAAATCTATTTGCCCTAACTTCAAAGGATGCGAATTATTTCCAATATCATGTTTTTCGATTATGCTTCCAACTCCCTTTGCATTCAAAATTTCGGATAAACAAATCAGACGGCTTTCGGTATTTTTGCTTTTCCTGCAAAGATTGGCCAAATTGTTTATTTCTCGTAGTTCTTCACTTCCTAAATGGTTTTCAGAATAAAGTATTATCGAATCCAAGTTTAGAAAGTTATTTTGAGCAAATTCATACAGTTCCGAATAGTTGCAGCCTGCTTGTTGCATGAGGCTCTCTAAATTTTCGGATAGCAAATCTTTTGTGTACTCTTCAACTCCAATTGCATTTAGGCTTAAATATTCTGTATCCACCATATTGTGCGAAAGAGCCAAATGGTTGGCAGCCAAAAGGAAATACTGGTAATTTTTGATGCGTATAACCGTATCGGCCTTACGCTCCATGGCCGAATTTTCTAATGTGGTTACAATATGAAGTTTCAGCTTTTGTTTTACCTGCAATGCATTGATTGCAAAACCTAAAACGGCATGTTCCAAATTCAACTCCGAAGC